>DASSVY010000110.1:0-6350 GCA_035705535.1 Gaiella sp.
GACGGGGCGATCCTCAACGCGAGCTTCACCGACTACCTCATCCCCACCGCCCTGGACATGCCCCCCGTCGAGATCGTGCTCGTCGAGGAGCCCGAGCCGGACGCGCCCTACGGCGCCAAGGGCGTCGGCGAGCCGCCGACCGTCGTCTCCACCGCCGCGATCCTCTCCGCACTCCGCGACGCGACCGGCCGCCCGCTCACGCGGGTCCCGGTACGGCCCGACGACATCTGCCTTTGACGTGGGGGAAACCATGTTTCCCCCACGAGCCCCCTTCTTCAGCGTCGTTCCCCGCCGAAGGCGTGGTTTGGCCTCCCGGCCGGCAAAGCCGGCCTCGGGCCGCGGAGACGGAGTGCCGCCGCAATCGACTGAACCCGACTGCCTCTAGGCGAAGCGGAGGAGCGCGGTCGCGACGCGGTCGACCTCGTCCTCGGTCATCTTCCCGGCGAAGGGAAGGGCGAGCGCCCGGGCGAACGCCGCGTCGGCGCCGGGGAACGAGCCTCGGTCGCGATACGCCCCCATCCGGTTGACGGCATACGTCCCGATCTGCGCCTCGATCCCGTCGGCGCGGAGGCCGTCGAGCGCCTCGTCGCGACGGTCGAGCGTGATCACGTAGGCCTGCCACCCGTGCCGGTCCCCGTCGCTCACGCCCGGTACGCCGACGGCGTGTCCGAGCCGCTCCTCGTACCACCCCGCGACGCGCTCGCGCGCGGCGATGAGGGATTCGAGGCGCTCGACCTGCGGCACGCCGAGCGCGCAGAGCACGTCCGAGAGCCGGTAGTTGAGCCCGGGCGCCGGGATGTCCGTGGGCACCGCGTCGGCGATGCCGTGGTGCCGAAGCCGCCGGATCGCTGCGGCGAGCTCCGCCTCGTCGGTCGTCACCGCACCGCCCTCACCGGTCGTGACGATCTTCCTCGGGTGAAACGAGAGGCAGGCCATCAGGCCGAGCGCGCCGCACGGCGTTCCCCGGTACGACGCTCCGAGCGCCCCGGCCGCATCCTCGACGAGGACGACGTCTTGCGGCACGGCTGTCTGCAGCTCCTCCCACTCGGCCGGGCGCCCGAAGAGATGGACGACCAGCACAGCCCGCGTCCGCGGCGTGATCGCCTGCGCGACGAGCTCGGGCCGGACGAGGAACGTCTCGGGGTCGACGTCGACGAGCACGGCGCGGGCGCCGCAGAGCTCGACGGCGTTCGCCGTCGCGGGGAACGTGTACGCGGGCACGATCACATCGTCTCCGTCGCCCACGCCGAGCGCGAGCATCGCGAGGTGCAGCGCGGCCGTGCCCGACGAGACCACGACGGCGTCGGCCGTCCCGACCGCGCCGGCGAGCGCGCGCTCGAACCTCTCGACCCACGGCCCCATCGTCAGCTGCCCCGTCTCGAGCACCTCCGCGACGGCGGCGAGCTCCGCAGCGCCAACGTCCGGGCGCGCGAGGCGGATGACCTCGTGCGTCACGCCGCGGCGCCGAGCCGGGCGCGGTACCAGGCGATCGTCCGCTCGAGGCCCTGGTCGAGCTCCACCTCGGCCTCGAAGCCGAGGAGCGTCCGCGCCTTCTCGACGTTGGGGATCCGAAGCTCGACGTCGATGTACTGGAGGGGGACGAAGCGGAGCTCGCCCGGGCAGCCCGTGAGTCGCTTGATCCGCGTCGCGAGATCGTGGATCGTCACGGCCGAGCGCGGGTTGCCGACGTTGAAGCTCTCCCCGACCGCGGCCGGGTGCTCGAGCGCGAGCAGCACCGCCTCGACCATGTCGTCGACGTAGCACCACGCGCGGATCTGGGCGCCGTCGCCGCGGATCTCGAGATCCTCGCCGGCGAGCGCCGCCTCGATGAACGCGCGAATCGCGCCGCCGCCGATCTGGCCCGGGCCGTAGATGTTGAAGGGACGGACCGAGACGGACGGCAGCCCGAGCTCGAAGTGGTAGGCGTGCGCCATGTGCTCGCCGGCGAGCTTCGAGACCGCGTACGTCCAGCGGGCCTCCCCGACCGAGCCGATCGTCGTGACGTGGGCCTCCTGGACGTTGAAGGCGTACTGCCCGAACACCTCGCTCGTCGAGAACTCGACGATCCGCTCGACTGTCTCCTTCGTCGCGAGCGCCGCCTCGAGCGCGTTGTACGTGCCGATCACGTTCACCCGCATCGTCCGCACCGGGCTCGAGAGCACGGTGTCGACGCCTGCGATCCCGGCGGCGTGCACGAGGTGGGTGCAGCCGGCGACGAGCTCGGTGAGGCGCTCCGGGTCGAGGACGTCGCCCTGCGCGAAGTGGAAGTTCGGATGCGCCGCGAGCTCGGTCCCGGAGAGTGCGTCGCGGTGGAGGTTGTCGACCGCGATCACCTCGTTCTCGTCGACGAGCCGCCGCGCGAGGGTCGTCCCGATGAACCCGGCGCCGCCGGTGATCACGATCCGCTTGCCCTGGAGCGCCACGCCGGGATCGTAGTCGAGCCCGTCCGCGATCCCGGCAGGCCGCGTGCGATCGACCGTCTAGCATCGCGCCGTGCCCGGAGTCCTCCTCGTCGGCGCAGGTCGCGACCAGCGCTCCGCGATCGTCCACGCACGCGGCCTCGGTCATCGCGTCGTCGTCGTGGACGACGATCCGAACGCGGAGGGACTCGGTCGGGCCGACGTCGCGGAGGTCGCGGACGTCGGCGACCCGGCGGCGATCGAGCAGCTGGCGCGCAACCACGGGGTCGCGGCGGTGCTGACGCTCGCGCGCGACCGTGCCGTGCCGACCGTCGCGCTGGTCTCGGAACGGCTCGGTCTCCCGTCGATCGCGCCCGACGTCGCCCACCGCTTCACCCACAAGCTGGCGATGCGGCGGACGCTCGCCGAGGAGGGCTTGCCGCAGCCCGCGTTCGCGGCGGCACGGAACCTCGCAGAGGGCCGCGCCGCGATCGAGACGGTCGGCCTGCCTGCCGTGCTCAAGCCCGTCGACGGCGAGCGCCAGCGCGGTGTGTTCCGGATCGACGACCCGGGCGACCTCGAATCGCACCTCCACGCCGCGCTGGCCGAGTCGCGCGCGCGCGAGGCGATGGTCGAGCGGCTGATCGAGGGAATGGAGATGAACGCCGTCGTCGTCGCGCGCGACGGGGCCGTGCGGCTCGTCACCCTGTCCGACCGCCTCCGTCCGGACGGCCCGGGCTTCGGCGTGGCGTGGGCACATGTCCATCCTGCCCGGATCCACTCCGACCAGCTCGTCGCCGCGGAGCGCACGGCAGAGCGCGCGACGACGGCGCTGGGCCTTCGTGACGGGGTCGGCATCGTCCAATTGATCGCGGGGCCGGGCGGCGAGGTGTCCGTGATCGGCGCTGCGGGCCGCGCCCCGAGCGCGCCGCTCGCGGAGCTCGTGCGCCACGCGGTCGGCGTCGACCTCGTCGACGTGTCGCTGCGAGTCGCGCTGGGCCAGGCCGTGCCGGACGAGATCGCGCTGCCGCGCTTCTCGCAGCCGGTCGCGCTTCGCTTCCTCACGGCCGGCCCGGGCCCGCTTCCCGTAGGCCGGGTGACGCGCGTCGGCGCGCTCGGCCCCATCCTCGCGCCGGAGGGCGTCGTCGAGGCGGAGACGTACCTCTCTCCGGGCACGGTCGTCGCGCCCGTCCGCACTGCCGACGACCGCCACGGGCATGTGATCGCGACGGGACCGACGACGGTCGAGGCGCTCGCGCGCGCCGACGGCGCGGCCGGCCTCCTGATCGTCGAGGTCGAGTGACGTGGGCTGCGAGTTCTCCCTCGGGCACTACCGCGAGCTTCTCCGCACCGGCCGCGAGGGCGGCTACCGCTTCGCGTTCTTCGAGGCGCCTCCGGCACCGGGCGACCTGATCGTCAGGCACGACGTCGACCTGTCACTCGAGGCGGCGGTGGAGATGGCCGAGCTCGAGGCCGAGGAGGGCGTCGCGACGACCTACCTCCTGATGACGCGGTCGGTGTTCTACAACCTCGCGTCGCGGCAGGGGGAGCGCGCGCTCGGAAGGCTGCGGGAGCTCGGCCACCAGGTAGGCCTCCACGCGGTCCATCCGGACGTCGAGCTCGACGAGCGCTTCGACCCCGTCGTCGCCTGGCACAACCCCGAGCCCGCGTTCATGACCGCGCCGCTCGACGGCGTCGTGAACGTGATGGAGCAGACGTACTTCGATCCTGCGACCTACCGGTCGGACTCCAATCACCGCTGGCGCTCGGGATGCCCGCACGAGGAGCTCGGCGCTGGAGCGTTCCCGTGGCTTCAACTGCTCGTCCACCCCGAGATCTGGGTGTATCCGGGCTCGACGATGGCGGAGACGATGCAGGCGATGCTCGACGCGCAGCGGGCGCACCGCTTCGCCCTTCTCGGCGAGGACAGGATCGACCTCTCGTGAGGACCGCGACGACCGTCGCGCGCGCCGCATGGTTCGAGGCAGAGCGCGGCGACCTGCTTGCATTCCTGCGTTGAGGCTGCGCCCCGTCACCGTCCTCGTCTCCGCGTCCGGCGCCCCGGGCACCGCCGCGCTGCTCCGCGCGCTGCGCGAGAACGGCGAGCGGGAGGTCCGTCTCGTCGGCACCGACCTCTCCGAGCGCTCCGTCGGAGCGCACCTCTGCGACTCCTTCCATCTGGTCCCTGCGGGCACGGAGCCCGACTTCGCGGACGCGATGCTCGACGTCGTCGCGCGCGAGAAGGTCGACGTCGTGCTGCCCCAGTCGTCCTTCGACCTGCAGGGTCTCGCCGACCAGCGCGACCGGTTCGACATCCCGGTGCTCGTCTCGCCGCCCGACGCGATCGTCCGCTCGAACGACAAGGCGGAGTCGTACGCGCTGCTCCACCGCCTCGGCGTCCCGGCGCCGGAGTTCAAGCGCGTCCGCGGCGCGGGGGAGGTCGACGCAGCGGCGCGGGAGCTCGGCTACCCCGACCGGCCGGTCTGCTTCAAGCCCGTCTTCTCGTCGGGCTCGCGCGGCTTCCGGGTGCTCGACCCCACGGTCGACCGCGCGCACCAGCTCCTCTACGAGCGCCCCGGCTCGGTCGCCATGCGACTCGAGGAAGCGGTCGAGCTCCTGCCCGACGAGGGCGGTCCCGACCTTCTCGTGATGGAGCTGGCGACCGGCGACGAGCGCACGATCGACGGCATCGCCGACGGGCAGCGGGTCGTGCTCGGGCACCCGAAGACCCGCGAGGCGATCAGGGCGGGGCTCGCGATGTACTTCGTCACGCTGGCAGACCCGGAGCTGATGGAGATCGCCGACCGGATCGTCGCGGAGCTCGGGATCGAGTGGTTCTTCAACATCCAGCTCGTCGGCGAGCACGTGATCGAGATCAACCCCCGGATCTCGACCGTCGTCGGCCAGGAGGACCTGAACCTTCGCTACCTGGGCGTCAAGCGGGCGCTCGGCGAGATCTCGGACGAGGAGCTCGCCGCGCTGCAGGCGAACGTGAGGCCCGGCCGCAAGGCGCTGCGCTACTTCGACCAGGTGGAATGGGACTGAACGACGTGGGGAACCCATGGTTCCCCCACGAGCCCCCTCCTTCGCGTGACGAGTAACTCCACGCTTGAATTGGCCTCCCGGCCGGCGAAGCCGGCCTCCGGCCGCAACGAGGCCTGCTCCACGTTTCGCTGGACCGCAATGCGCGATCGCCCATGACCAGACGCCGCCCGCTCCGCGTCGTCCACTGCCCGGTCAACACTGCGGGGGTGCCGTGGACGAACGTCCAGGCGCTTCGCCGGCGCGGGATCGACGCCTCGCTCGTCGTCTTCAACCGCTACGCGCTCCACCCCGAGGCCGACCGCTCGCTCGAGCTCGGCACGGGCTTCCTCCGGCGGCAGGCCGGGCAATGGCGCGCGCTCGCGTCGCTCCTCCCGCGCGTCGACGTCTTCCACTTCATGTTCGGGTTGACGCTCGTCCCGCAGTCGCTGCAGTACCCGGTGCTCCGGGCGTTCCGAAAGAAGTCCGTGATGCACTACCTCGGCTCGGACATCCGCGGGAAGACGCCCGAGCAGCTCGACGCGGGCAAGAAGGCGGGCGCGGAGATCGTCGGCAGCTGGGACGCCACCCGCTGGGTTCCCGAGGCGACGGTGATCCCGCCCGGCATCGACCTGGCGAGGATCACTCCGGCTCCCCCGGAGGACCGGAAGCGTCCCCTCGTCGTCCATGCCCCGTCGTCGCGGCGGCGGAAGGGGACGGAGCACGTGGTCGCCGCCTGCGAGGCGCTCGACGTCGACCTGCGCATCGTCGAAGGGCTCCGGCACGACGAGGCGTTCGCCCACTACCGCGAGGCCGACATCGTGATCGACCAGCTCAACGCGGGCTGGTACGGGATCCTCGCGATCGAGTGCCTGGCGCTCGGCAAGCCGGTGGTCACGTTCCTGCACGACGAGGCGGTGCGGCGGACGG
>DASSVY010000111.1:0-4631 GCA_035705535.1 Gaiella sp.
CTGGCGCGCGACAAGCGGGTCGGTGGGCGCGAAGGCCAGGCGGCGAACGACCGCGGGCTCGACCCAGGCCACGCCGTCAAGCCTGCGCAGCCGTTCCGGCGCTCCGTCGACGGACAGCGCGCGCAGGCCGTCGAGCACCTCGACGCGGTGGCCCGTGACGCGCTCGACCGCAGCCGCGACGGCATGCGGATCCGCGTCGGGCGCGATGCCGACGTGTACGCGTCCGGCGACCGCCGGAGCGGGCAGCACGAGCGCGGCGACCGCCCCGACCAGCCCGAGCCGGCCCCGCAGGCTCACGCCGCGATCCGGAGTGTCAGCGCCGGTCCGGCGACCCCGCCGGCGCTGAGACGGAAGGCCGTCGTCGTCGCGACCCGCACGTGGAGCGCGAAGGTGCCGTCCGTCGTCGGCGCGATGCGCGCGACCTGCACCCAGCCTCCTGTCTCGGACCGGCGCTCGAGCACGACATCCGCGACGTCGCGTGCGAGGCCGGCGAGACGGACGACGCCCGCCTTGGGGGTCACGTCCGCGGGTCGGTCGATCCGCAGCACGCCGATCGTGAACTCGAGCGACTTGAGCCCGAGCCGGTTGCGAATGTCCGAGAGCCGCTGCTCGCTCGTCGTTCCCTGCGAGGTGATGAAACGAAGCGCCGCAGGCGCACCAGGGGTGCCCGGCTCATACGAGACGTCGGTCACCGCGCCCTGCAGGCCGAGACGACGCGCGAGCTGCTGGCCGCCGAGCACGCGTGTCTCCCAACGGTGGTTCGGAGAGGTCTCGTCCCACGGGTCGTCGACGGATACGAGGTAGGGAAGATCCTGGCCGAACGCGTCGAGCGCGCTGAGCGTCTTGCCTCCGCTCGAGGAGAAGTAGAACGTCTCCGCCGGCGCGCCGTCGTAGCTGAGCACCTGTCCTCGGGTCTCGGTGACCGCGCGGGTGGTGCCGGGGCTTTCGGCGTTCGCGCCGTAGTAGAGCTGGCTTCGCGCGTCGGAGTAGAGGTCGAAGCTGCGGCCCTCGACGAGGTTCGCGATCGCATACGTGCGCGCTGCGACGGCCTGCGCCTTGAGCGCCTCCAGCGGCCAGTCCTTGGGCATCTCGCCGGGCACGACGCCGAGGAGGTACGACTCGAGCGCGACGACGTTGACGAGCTGGAGCTTCTTCCCGGCCCGGACCACTCGGAGGACGCCGCGGTACGCCTTCCCGCCGACCACGAGCCGGCCTCCGCCCGTGGCGCGCAGCGTGACCGGATCGGCGAGCGGCGCCGGCGGTGACGTGCCGGCGGCCGTCGGCGCGGGGAGCGTGAGCTTGGGCCCGAGCGTCAGCTGCCCGTCGACCTGCGCCTTCGTCCCCGCGTCGTCGACGACGGTGATCGGGCCCTGCGCCGTGACGGAGACCGACCCGACCCCGTCCGCGATGAGCACGCGGAGCTTCGCGGGGACCGCGATGGGCGAGGCGCCGAGCGTGGTCCCCGGGTAGTAGTGGTCGAGGATTGCGCGGTAGTCGCGTCCGGCCTTGGCCTGGCCGAACGCCCCCCACTGGCTCATCCCGACGCCGTGCCCCCAGCCCCCGCCGGCGAGGACGAATGCCGTCGGCGACGGCGGGGCCGCGGCCGCCTGGCCGGCAGCTGCCGCGATGCTCGCGACCGCGGCGACGACGGTGAGGGCAATCCGGCGCATGACCTCTTCCCCGGGCTGCGGGCGTTACGCCCGGAGCCGATCCGCGTACTGCTCCTCGTAGTAGCGACGGTACTCGCCCGACTTGATCGGCTCCCACCAGCCCCGGTGCTCGCGGTACCACGACACGGTCTCCGGCAGGCCAGCCTCGCCGAACGAGTGCTCGGGCCTCCAGCCAAGCGCTCTCAGCTTCGCGTCGTCGAGCGCGTAGCGGCGGTCGTGCCCTGCACGATCCTCGACATGGCGGACGAGCGCCGGGTCGGCGCCTGTCAGTTCCAGGATCCGGTGGGTGACCTCGAGGTTCACGTGCTCCTCCCCGCCGACGTTGTAGACCTCGCCGGGCGACCCCTCGCGGAGAACGAGATCGACCGCCGAGCAGTGGTCCTCGGCGTGAAGCCATTCGCGGACCTGTTGCCCGTCGCCGTAGACCGGGAGCGGCTCGCCGTCGAGCGCGTTCGTCACGAACAGGGGAACGAGCTTCTCCGGGTACTGGTTCGGCCCGAACGTGTTGGCGCCGCGCGTGATCGATGCGTTCACGCCGTAGGTCCGCACGTAGGCGAGAACCTGTAGGTCGCCGCCGGCCTTTGCGGCGCTGTACGGGCTGGACGGCCGCAGCGGGTCCGTCTCGGCGGCGTGCCCTCCGGCCTCGAGGTCGCCGTAGACCTCGTCCGTGGACACCTGGACGAACCGGGCGTCGTTCGCGCGCGCCCAGTCGAGCAGGGTCATCGTGCCGAGGACGTCCGTCGAGACGAACTCCTTCGGGCCGAGAATCGACCGGTCGACATGCGTCTCCGCGGCGAAGTTGACGATCGCGTCGCAGCCGGGCGCCGCTCGCCCGACGGCAGCCGGGTCGGCGATGTCGCCCACGACGAGCTCCACGCCGACGCCGTCGAGATTCGCCGGGTTCCCGGCGTACGTCAGCTTGTCGAGGACGACCACGTCGTCACCGGCCGCGACCAGCCGCTTCACGAAATGCGAGCCGATGAAGCCGGCGCCGCCGGTGACGAGCACGCGCATCCGCGGAAGGGTAGTCGACGTGGGGGAACCCCTTGACGTGGGGGAACCCCTTGACGTGTGGGAACCCGGTTCCCCGACGAGCCCCCTCCTCTCGGCTTACGGTCCGGCATGCCTTCCCCCCGGAGCGTCAGAGGATGTTCGTGAGGCAGGCGCGGAGGCCGTCGCGCCAGTGCGGGAGCGTCGGTGCGCCTTTCTCGCTGCGCAGCACCGAGTACGTGGGCCGCGGGGCGCGGGCGCCGAACTCCTCGCTCGTGATGCGGCGGACGCGGCAGTCGAGCCCGGCGTCCGCGAACACCGCCTCCGCGAGTTCCGCCCACGTGCACTCGCCGTCGGCGGCGAGATGCCACACGCCGAACGGCTCGCCGCGCGCGAGCAGCTCGCGTGTGGCCTCCGCGAGGTGGCCGACGTAGGTCGGGCACCCCCGCTGGTCATCGACGACCGCGACCTCGTCGCGCTCCGCGCCGAGGCGGAGCATCGTGCGGACGAAGTTGTGGCCCGTCTCGGAGAAGAGCCACGACGAGCGGACAACCCAGGCACGGTCGCCGGCCGCCGCCTCACCGTGGAGCTTCGTCCGCCCGTACGCCGAGAGCGGGCTCGGCGAGTCCGACTCGACGTACGGCGCAGCCTTCGTCCCGTCGAAGACGTAGTCCGAGGAGAACGCGACGAGCGGAGCGCCGAGCGCTGCGGCGTGTGCCGTTCCTCCGACGTTCGCGGCGGCCGCCGCCTGCGGGTCGTCCTCGGCGCCGTCCACGTTCGTCCACGCCGCGGCGTGGAGCACGAGGTCGGGCGCCCACGGAAGCGCAGGAGGCTCGTCGCACACATCCCACCCGCGGCGGTCGAGGGCGAGGACCTCGTCGGCGGCGAACACGCGGGCGAGGGCGGTCCCGAGCTGGCCCCCGGCACCGGTGATCAGGGTGCGGCGTCTCGCTCCGAGAGAGTCGGTGTCGTGGTGCTCCACAGGTGTGCGACCCGAGGGTCGTCCCACGCGATCCCGTGTTCGTCAGGGTCGGTGGGGTCGTACTCCTCGGTCACGTGGTAGCAGAACAGAATGTCGGTCAGCGCCTCGAAACCGTGCGCGTGCCGGCCGGGAACGTAGACGGCGACAGGGTTCTCGTCCCCGATGTCCTCCGTGAACGCCTCGCCTGTCTCGCGGTCGAAGACGACCACGCGCGCCGTGCCGGAGAGGCAGGCGAAGAGGTCGTCCTGGCCTCGCTCGTGGAAATGCAGCCCCCGGATCACGCCCGCGCGCGAGAAGCTGAGGTTCGTCTGCACCATCCGGCGCGGGAGCGCGCTGTCGCGGCGTAGCTCGCAGAACCAGCCGCGCTCGTCCTCGAACCGCCGCAGCGGGATGCGGAGGACGCCCTCGACGCTCACCGGTTGGCTCCGGTCTCGTCGACGCGCCGGCCGATCTCGGCGAGGTGCTGCCAGTGCTTCCCCGCGTCCTCCCACCAGCCCTCGACCTCGACCACGTCGAGGCGGCCCTCGAGGGCGTAGTGCCGGTTCACATCGGTGATCTCGAGCTCGCCCCGACTGGACGGCTCGAGTGCCTCGATCACGTCGAAGACGTCGGGTGGAAAGCAGTAGAGCCCGACCACGGCATGCCGCGACGGCGGCTCGGCGTAGCGCGTGTCGACGACGCCGGCCTTCTCGACGATGTCCGTGACGCGCCCGTCGCCGTCGTACACGACGACGCCGAAGTTCTCGGGGTCGGGCACCTCCTTGACGAAGATCTGCGCGCGCCGGGACTGCGCCGCCCACGCCGCGATCGCCTTCGACTGCGCGCGCTCGAAGACGTTGTCCCCCAGCACGACGACCAGGCTCTCGCCCTGGACGAAGTCGCGCGCCATGCCGACCACCTGGGCGATCCCGCCTGGCTCGGTCTGCACCTTGTAGGACAGGTCGAGCTCGAACAGCAGCTCGCCGCCGCCGCGCTCCTCGACCTTGCCG
>DASSVY010000112.1:0-6487 GCA_035705535.1 Gaiella sp.
GGCCCAGGCGGACACGATCTTCAACGCCGTGTTCTTCGTCGTCGTCGTGTCGACGCTGGTGCAGGGCACGACCCTCGAGTGGGTCGCGGAGCGGCTCGAGCTCGTCGACCCGCGCCCCGCCGTGGTGGTGGCGCCGCTCGAGGTCGACGCGCTCGGGTCGCTCGAGCTCGTCGAGTTCGACGTCGCCGGTGACCACGCGATCGTCGGCGCCGTCGTCCGCGAGCTCGGCCTGCCGCGCACGGCGCTGATCGCGGTCGTCGCGCGCGGGCACGAGACGATCCCGCCACGAGGGAGCACGACGATCGAGTCCGGCGACCGGCTGTTCGTCCTTGCCCCGCGGGAGAATCGCCCCGAGCTCGAGGACGTCTTCGCCCGCTGGCGTCGGCGCGTCTGAGCGCGTCGCAGCCCTCTCTGCGCGTCGCGACCGAAGGCGCGCCTTGTGACGGCCGGTGAAGAAACAGGGAAGATGGCGAGGCCCGCGTTCTCACGGCACGACAGCGAGGAGGCGCCGCGATGACGACACCCGAGTCCAACCCCGTCCGGCTCGAGGGCCGGCTCGATCCTGAGCTGAGCCGCTGGCTGTGGCTCGTGAAGTGGCTCTTGGCGATCCCGCACTACGTCGTGCTCTTCTTCCTGTGGATCGCGTTCTTCGTGTTGAGCGTGGTGGTGTTCTTCGCGATCCTCGTCACGGGGCGCTACCCGCGGGGGATCTTCGATTTCAACCTCGGTGTGCTGCGCTGGACGTGGCGGGTCGCGTTCTATTCCTACGGCGCGCTGGGCACGGATCGGTATCCGCCCTTCTCGCTCGGGTCGGAGCCGCAGTATCCGGCGACGCTGGAGGTGGAGTACCCGGGTGAGCTGTCGCGGGGATTGGTGCTGGTGAAGTGGTGGTTGCTGGCGATTCCGCACTATCTGCTGCTCGGCGTGTTCACGGGCGGGGGCTGGTGGGCGGGCTCGCACATGTGGGACGGCGATGGCAACGGGTGGGGATGGGGCGGCGGCCCGGGCCTGATCGGGCTGCTCGTGCTGTTTGCCGCGGTCGCGCTGCTGTTCACGACCCGGTATCCGCGCGGCATCTTCGCGTTCGTGCTTGGGCTCGACCGCTGGGTCGCACGGGTTGTCGCGTACGCGGGGCTGATGACAGACCGGTACCCGCCGTTCCGCCTCGACCAGGGCGGCTCCGAACCGGGGCTCCCGACGGCCGCGCCGGAGCCGGCCGCTCCCGCGCTTGCGGGCGAGGCTGCGACCGCGGCCGAGCCCCGGGGCAAGAGAGGCCCGGGCGGGATCGTGCTGCTCGTCCTTGGCAGCATCGCCGCGCTCATCGCGTTCGTGCTGCTCGTCGTCGGTGGCGTAGGGGTCGTGGTCGACCGTACCCAGCGGGACGCCGACGGCTTCCTCATGTCGCCGACCAAGAGCTTCACGACGGCGGCGTACGCGATCTCGTCCGAGAGCGCCGACGTCGACCTGGACGGGCCCGACTGGGCGACCGAGGACCTCCTCGGCACCGTTCGCATCCGCAGCGAGAGTGAGCGGCCCGTCTTCGTCGGCATCGGTCGCGCCTCGGATGTCGCCCACTATCTCGACGGGGTCGACCGTTCGGTCGTCACGGAGATCGGCCGCAACCCGCGATACTCGCAACGCTCGGGATCCGCGCCCGCGGGTCCGCCGAGCGGACAGTCGTTCTGGGTCGCCTCGGCCACGGGGGCCGGGGAGCAGACGCTCGAGTGGGAGCCGCGGAGCGGGAGCTGGAGCGTCGTGCTGATGAACGCCGACGGATCGCGCGGCGTGTCGGCCGACCTGAGCATCGGCGCGGAGCTCGACGAGATCATCTGGGTCGCCGTCGGCCTGCTCGTTGCCGGAGCGCTGCTCGCGGCGCTCGCCGCGCTCGCGATCACCGCCGGCATCCGCTCGGGGCGTCGAGCGCCCGGATGACGGGCCTCACGCAGTACTACACGGCGACGACACTCGACGGCTTCATCGCCGACCCGGACAACTCGCTCGCCTGGCTCTTCACGCGGCAGCGGGAGCCCGGCGGGGCGTTGACCTACGAGGCCTTCATCGCCGACGTCGGAGCGATCACGATGGGCCGGACGACGTACGAGTGGATCGTCGACCACGAGTTCGCCGGCAAGGACCCGGCCGAGTGGCGCTGGCCGTACGAGGTGCCGTGCTGGGTCTTCACGAACCACGAGCTGCCGGTCGTGCGGGAAGCGCCGATCACGTTCGCGCGCGGAGACGTCGCCGCCGTCCACCGCGAGATGGTGGCGGCCGCCGGGGGCCGCAACGTCTGGATCGTCGGCGGCGGCGATCTCGCAGGTCAGTTCGCGGACGCCGGCCTGCTCGACGAGATCGTCGTCTGGATCGCATCGGTGACGCTCGGGGCCGGCGCGCCGCTCCTGCCCCGCAGGCTCGAGTTGCGGGTCGAGGAGCAGGGGTGGAACGGGGACTTCCTCCTCGCGAGGTACGCGGTCGTCGGCCCGCTGACCTGACGCAGCGCTGTGCTAGCCGGAGCGTGGCTGCTCGTCGCGCTGCGGCTCCCGCACGGGATGGCGCCGTGGGCGGCGCTCGTGCCGGGCGCGGTTCTCTACGCCGCGGGCACAGAGGTCGTGCACGCCGTGATCGCCCACGCCATCACGCCATGGGCGGTCGCCAGGCAGGGATGTACGGCGGCCTCGAGCTTGCCGCCGCGCTTCTCGTCGGCCTGTTCCTGACCACCGGCTCGTCGTAGGCTCCGCCGTCGTCAACGCGACCCTGTGGGCGTGGAGCGACGCGCGTGCGAGGGTATGAGCGTGGCCGATCTCCGCGAAACCCTCGAGCGCGAGGTGAAGCTGTCGACGGGCGAGGGCTTTGCGATGCCCGACCTCGGCGGGGAGGCGATCGCGTCGCGGGTCTTCGTCTCTACCTACCACGACACGCCGGAGCATCGGCTCGCACGCAGCGGGCTGACCCTTCGCTACCGCGTCGAGAACGGCCACGGCCGCTGGCAGCTCAAGCTCCCGAGCGGTGACGCGCGCCTCGAGTTGGAGGCGGACGGCCCGGCCCGGACGGTTCCTGCCCGGATCGCCGGGCTCCTGCCCGCGCTCGTCCACGGCACGAAGCTCGTGCCCGTCGCCCGGCTGAGGACGCGTCGGGTCGGGCTGCGGGTCGACGGCGCGGAGGTCGTGCACGACGTCGTCTCGGTGCTCGACGGGCGGCGTGTCTCGCGCACCTTCGACGAGCTCGAGGTCGAGCTGATCGAAGGCGACGAGCAGACACTGCGGCGTCTCGAGAAGGCGCTGCGTCGAGCGGGCGCACTCGACGGCGAGGGTCGGCCGAAGGTCTTCCGGGCGCTGGAGCTCGCCGACCCGCTCGACGTGCACGACGTGCCCGCCGGCTCGAGCGCCTCCGCGCACCTCGCCGCCGCGCTCGGCACGCAGTACCGGCGGCTCCTCGCGCACGATCCCGGCACGCGGCTCGGTACGAAGCCGGAGAGCCTGCATCAGCTCCGGGTCGCGACCCGCCGCCTGCGGGCGTTCCTGCGGGCGGGCGGTCCGCTGCTGGACGAGACGTGGGCGGACGAGCTGCGGGCGGAGCTCGGCTGGCTCGGCGGCGCGCTCGGGCCCGTCCGGGACCTCGACGTCCTGCTCGACCACCTGCGTGAGGAGGCCGAGGCGCTCGACGGCCCGGACGCGGCGGGCGCGACGACGGTGCTCCGCGCGCTCGCGCGCGAGCGCACGACCGCGCGCCGGCGCCTGCTCCGCGTCCTCGGCAGCGGTCGCTACCTCGCGCTCCTCGACCGGCTCGAGGCCGCCGGCGATCCGCCCCTCGCCTCGCCGCCTCCGACGCTCGAGATCGAGGACATCTGGCGCGCCGAGCATGCAAGGCTCCGAAAGGCCGTCGCGCGTCTCGGCGCCGAGCCGGAGGACGAGGAGCTCCACGGCGTGCGGATCAGGGTGAAGCGCGCGAGGTACGCCGGCGAGCTCGTCGGCCTGGACCGCTACGTCCGAGCGGCGAAGACCCAGCAGGACGTGCTCGGCGCACATCAGGACTCCGTCGTCGCCGAGGAACGGCTCCGCCGCGTCGCCGCTTCCCATCCCGACGCCGCGGTCGCCGCCGGCCGGCTCGTCGACCGCGAGCGGCGACGCCGGGCCCGCGGGAAGCCGGACTGGAAGAAGCAGTGGGCAGCGCTCTCGAAGCAGGCGAAGAAGGTGTGAGCGCGGTCGTCCGGGCGGCAGGCGGCGTGGTCGTCCGCGACACGGGAGCCGGGGAGCACGTGCTCCTCGTGCACCGGTCGAAGTACGACGACTGGACGTTCCCGAAGGGGAAGGCCGAGCGCGACGAGACCGACGAGGCGTGCGCGCTCCGCGAGGTCGAGGAGGAGACGACGCTCCGCTGCCGGTTGACCCGGCCTCTCCCCTCCACGCGCTACGTCGACGCGAGGGGCCGCCCGAAGGTCGTTCGCTGGTGGGTGATGGAGCCACTCGGCGACCCCGATGCCGCCGCGGCCTCGAACGAGGTCGACGAGGTCCGCTGGCTGCCGCCGCAGGAGGCGCGTGCCCTCCTCACCTACCGGCGGGACCACGACCTGCTGGACGCCGTCTAGACCCAGCTACGCCGCCCGCGCGGCCGAATCGCGCGCCAGCGTGAGGGCGATGCCTTCGCGCAGGCCGCCGCGGCCGAGCCGGAACGGCACCCCCAGGCGCTCGCCGACCGCAGAGAGGATGACCGCGCCCGCGAGAACCGTCTCCGCCCGGGCGGCGTCGAATCCGAAGACTCTCGCGAGCTTCGCGGCCGGTGTTCGCGACGCGAGCCTGACGACATCCTCGAGATCGTCGCGGCCGAGCTGCCGCCCGGCGATCTTCGCCGCAGCCCGGGCGCTCCCGCCGACCGCGAGCGCGAGGTCGACCTGCGGGGCGTTGAACTGGTCGAGCTCGCGCTCGACGACCTGCCGCGCGCGGTCGACCGCCTTCTTGCCGGCCCGGTCGGCATTGAGACAGAGCCGGGTCAGCCGCAGCGAGCCGATGTCCGCAGAGCGGATCCAGGCAGGTCCGAGCAGGACGGTGCCCACCGCGAGCTCGGTCGAGCCGCCGCCGACGTCGCAGACGGCGACGATGCCGCCGTCGGCCTCCAGGCGGGCGGTCGCACCGAGAAAGGCAAAGCGGCCCTCGTCGACGGCCGACAGGACGCTGACCGGCTGCCCGACCGCCTTCGTGAGGGCTGCGACGAGCTCGGCGGAGGCGCGTCCCTGGCGGCCAGGAGCGGTGACCACCGCCGCGATGTCGTCGGCGTCCAGGCGCGCCGCCAACCGGGCGTATCGCCCGGCGACCGTCGCCGCGTCGTCGAGCTTCGGCTGGGAGACCGAGCCGTGACGCAGGATGTCCGCCGCGAGCCCGAGGTACGTGCGCTCCTCGCGGACGGGCTCGAGCGTCCCGTCGACGTCCGCCACGAGCAGCCGTGCGGTGTTCGACCCGATGTCGATCACGGCGACGCGCATCGCGCCCATCATCGCGGTCGGCTCGGCCGGAGCCTCTAGTGGACGTGTCCGTAGGTTCGTTCGTGGTCAGCGGTCCTCAGACCGAGCAGCCCAAGGACGCAGGGAGCCCCGATACCCGAAGGTATCGGGGCGACCGAGGACGCCGGGATGCGACGCGTCTGAGGGCCGCTGGGCACACAACCGTACTTGCGGACACGTCCACTAGCCTCCGGCTCGCTCTCTCGCCTCGCGGAGTCGCCGCCTCGTCCGCAGGCGGGCCCTGCGCGTGAGGTTCAGCTGATGGTCGTGCGCGCGCTCGCCCTCGGCGGGGCGGCGGCGCTGCCACGAGCCGTCCGGCGACAGCTCCCATGACGCGGCGTTGTCGGAGAAGATGCTGTCGAGGATCGTGATCAGCTCCTGCCGCTGTCGTGCGCCCTCGACGGGCACGAGCACCTCGATGCGGCGATCGAGGTTCCGGGTCATCAGGTCGGCGCTCCCGAGGTAGAGCTGTTGCGTGTCGCCGGCCTCGAACGAGTAGAGCCGGCTGTGCTCGAGGTAGCGTCCCGCGACCGAGCGGACCGTCAGGTGGTCGCGCTTGCGTCTCGTGCCCGGACTCAGCGTCGAGATCGAGCGAGCCGTGATCTCGACGACCGCCCCGAGCTGCGCCGCCGCGTACAGCTCGTCCGCGATGGCCGCGTCCGTGAGGGCGTTCACCTTGGCGCGGATGCGCGCCCGCTTGCCGTCCGCGGCAGCCTGACCGACCGCGCGAATGTGCTCCACGAGCTGCGCACGGAGGTTGAACGGCGCGACGAGGATCTTCTCGAAGCGCTGGGGGCGACCGAAGCCGGTCAGGTAGTTGAAGAGCGCGGCGACGTCGCCCGCGATCGTCTCGTCGGACGTGAACAGGCCGATGTCCTCGTAGGAGCGGGCGGTCTCGGAGTGGTAGTTCCCCGTGCCGAGGTGGACGTACCGGCGCAGCCCGTCGTCCTCGCGACGGACGACGAGGGTCATCTTCGCGTGCACCTTCAGGTCGGG
>DASSVY010000113.1:0-5517 GCA_035705535.1 Gaiella sp.
CCGTCGTCGCCCCGGTCGTAGAAGAGCGGGATCACCTGCTGCTCGAGGAGGTCGTAGAGCGCGTGCGCGTGCCGCGCATCCTGCGCCGCTGGATCCTCGCCCTCGGCCGCGTCACCGTCGATCTGCCAGCCGTTCGCGTCCGCCTCGCCGGCCTCGTAGCCCTCCCACCACCAGCCGTCGAGGACGCTGAGGTTGAGCCCGCCGTTCGCGGCCGACTTCATCCCGCTCGTCCCGCTTGCCTCGAGGGGCGGCCGTGGCACGTTCAGCCACACGTCGCAGCCGCCGACGATCGGCGCGGCGACCGAGAGGTCGTAGTTCTCCAGGAAGGCCACGCGCGACGTGAGGCCGACCGCCTGCGAGAGGCCGAAGACGTCCACGAGCATCTGCTTCGCGTTCTCGTCGAGGGGGTGGGCCTTGCCGGCCACGACCATCTGCACCGGTGGCCCGTCGGCGAAGATCCGGCGGACGCGCTCGGGGTCGTAGGTGAGGAGGAACAGGCGCTTGTACGTCGCGATCCGCCGCGCGAACCCGAGCGTCAACGTGTCCTCGGCAAACGTCTGGGCGACCGACTTCACGCTCTCGGGATCCTCGCCGCGCAGCAGCCGGTCTTGCACGCTCTTCGTCTTCACGTACTCGACGAGCTGGCGTCGCGCGTCGTTCCGTGCCGCCCAGAGCTCCTCGTCCGGAATCGCGTCGACGGGCCCCCACGTCTCCGGGTCGGCTGCCCGCTCGACCCATTCGTCGCCGAGATGGCGGTCGAGAAGCGCCCGCAGCGGCGGTGCGAGGAACGTCGGCAGGTGGACGCCGTTCGTCACGTGGGTGATCGGCACTGCGTCCGCGGCGGACGCGCCGAACAGCGGTCGCCACATCTCGCGGGCGACCTGCTCGTGACGCATGCTCACGGCATTCGCGCGTCTGGTCATCCGGAGCGCAAGCGGCGTCATCCCCGGCCACTCGTCCGTTCCGGGCTCTGCGCGGCAGAGATCGAGGAACCGGCCCTCGTCCATCCCGAGCCGTGCGGGCACGTCCGCGAACGCCGCGAGAAACGACTCCGGCTCGTACGACTCGTTGCCGGCCGCGACCGGTGTGTGCGTCGTGAAGACGCAACGGTCGCGCGCGGCCGCCAGCGCGTCGTCGAGCGGGTCGCCGGCGGCGACCGCCTCGGACGCGAGCTCGAGCGCTGCGAGGGCCGGGTGGCCCTCGTTGAAGTGCAGGACGCCGGGGTCGATCCCGAGCGCGCGAAGCGTTCGCACGGAACCGAGCCCGAGGAGCGCGTACTGGCCGAGCCGCGTGTGCGGGTTCCCCTCGTACAGGCGTGCCGTGATCCAGCGGTCGACGGGGTCGTTCTCGTCGAGCTCGGTGTCGAGGAGGTACAGCGGGACCCGACCGACCTCGACGCGCCACACGTGGAACGCGATCTCTCTGCCGAACAGCGGGAACGTCAGCCGCAGAGGCTGTCCGCCGTCGTCGAGCACCTGGACGGTCGGGAGCCGCTCGGGGAACGTCTGTAGCCAGTACTCGTGCTGGAGGCCCGCGCGGTCGACCCTCTGCTGGAAGTACCCGCGCCGGTAGAGCAGGCCGATCCCGATCATCGGCAGCCCGCGGTCGCTCGCCGCCTTGAGGATGTCCCCCGCGAGGACGCCGAGACCGCCCGAGTAGATCGGCAGCGACCGGTGGATCCCGAACTCCGCGCAGACGAACACGATGGGCCCGTCGAGCCCGTCGATCCGCGCCTCGGGCCGGGCGCGATCCTCGTCGAGCACGCGCGAGAGCCGCGCGATCCGTTCCCGGGTCGCGGGGTCGGCGAGCGCGTGCGACGTCGTGTGCG
Source organism: Gaiella sp. (assembly GCA_035705535.1). Classification (GTDB taxonomy): domain Bacteria; phylum Actinomycetota; class Thermoleophilia; order Gaiellales; family Gaiellaceae; genus Gaiella. Next base: position 1,829 of record DASSVY010000113.1, read on the forward strand.
GCGCGATGTCGGCGAGCTGGCGAACCGGGTTCGCCAGGTTGATCTCCCACCCGTGCGGGTCGAGCGAGCGGAACAGCTCGTCGCCGTCGGGATCCCACGACCAGCGGTAGTCGAGCGCGATCCGGGCGAGCGGCACGAGCTCCGCGGGCAGCCGGAGGGCGAGCTCCGCGGCTCGTTCGTCCGCTTCGCGCGCGCCCGGGAGCGCTGTGAGGTCGACGAGTCGGGTCGTGCTCACAATCGCGCAAACTAGCTACGCGAGGTCGGACGCGAGCACGACGTGGTTCACGAGCGTCCCGATCTCCGGCACGTGGATCTCGACCCACTGGCCCGGGAGGAGGTTGAGCTCGTCGGGCAGGACGAGACCCGTCCCCGTCAGCAGGACGGTTCCCGCCGGCACGGGGTTGTCGCGCACGAGCCAGGCGACGAGCTCCGGGAACGACCGCGTCATCTGCGCCGTCGTCGCGGTGTCCTGGTAGAGCACCTCGCCCTCCTCGTCGGAGATCCGCATGACGATCTGGAAGCCCGAGGGCTCGTACTCCGGCACGAAGATCGACGGCCCGATCGCGCAACAGCCCCCGTGGACCTTCGCCTGGGTGAGGAACAACGGGTTCGCGCCTTCGATCTCGCGGGAGGTGATGTCGTTCGCGATCGTGTAGCCGAGAATCGAGCCCTTGCCGCCGATCACGACCGCGATCTCGGGCTCGGGGACGGTCCACGTCGAGTCGCCGCGGATGCCGATCGCGTGGCCCGGCCCGACGGTGCGCCGCCCGCCTGCGTCCTTCAGGAGGAGCCGCGGCCTGTGGTTCTCCGCGGCCGAGGTGTAGACCTCGCGGAACGGGCTCGACTCCGTCGGGTCGGCGTCGCCGGTGTCGTAGGTCCCGTCGGCGCACCAGACCTCCGGCGGGTCGATGGGCGCGATGAGGGTCAGGCCTGGCTCGAGCTCGAGGCTGAACTCGTCGACCGGCACGATGCGCCCGCCCAGCGGGAACGACTCTCCCTGGAGGAGCCGCAGGGGATCCTCGATCCCGCGGAGCAGGCTGAACTCGCCGTCCCGGGGGTGCTCGACACCCACCGAGACGTACCCCTCCGGGTCCACCCACCGGATGACGCGCCGCATCGGTCGCTGGTCCTACCCGCCGGTGGGCTCGGCGACGCGGAGACCCGCCGTCAGTGCTCGCGCAGGCCGGCCGCACGCTGCTCGGCGGCGAGGCGCTCCTCCGCCTCCGACTCCTCCCGGAGCAGGCGGGCGAGGAGCCAGACGATCGCGGTGAAGAAGACGACGGCCTGTTCCGTCGACATGAGGATTCCGCCGAGGTTCTGGTCCTGTCGCGCCGTGATGCCCCAGAGGCGGTGCGGCAGATCCTCGTAGTACCCGTAGACGGGGGGCGAGAACGTCAGCGCCAGGCCGAGGAACGCGGAGAGCACGAACGCCGCGAGGACGTAGCCGATGCGTCCGATCGTCGGGAGCGACCGCGGGACGTCGCAGACGATCGGCCACCAGAAGAGCAGCCCGATCGCGATCAGGACGGCGTGCTCGATCGCGAGCAGAACCGGATTGCGGACAGCGGAGTCGTACACCGCGCCCAGGTGGATGACGTACCAGGCAACAACCCACACGGAAAGCGTAATCGCCGGTCGCGTGATTTTCTCCATCGCCGCACCGCCTCGCGCGGCGAGGCCCGACCGCATGGCCGGGGTGAGCCCGATCAAGAGCAGCGGCGGCGCCCAGTCGCTGATCATCACGTTCTGCAGCAGGTGGAAGAGAACGAGGTACTCGATGGCGATCGTGCCGATCGGCGAGTTGAGCGCGCCGACGACGAGGGCGAGGCCCGCCCCGAAGCACGCAGCACGCCACCACGGGCCGGGTGCCCGTCGCCACGTCCGCACGTAGACGAGCGCCACGGCCACTGCCAGCACGATGAACACCGGCTCGACCCGGATCGACCACGGCGACGGCATCGGGCGCCTAGACGAGCTCCGCCGTCACGCTCTGGCCTGCCCTCGCGCGTCGCGCGAGCAGGAGGAGGATCACGATCGCGACGCCGAGCGTCGCGGCCTGCTCGACCATCATCACGAGGCCGGCGAGCTTCTGGTCGGCGAGGGGCGAAAGGCCGAACAGGCGGTGCGGCTGGTCGACGTAGACGTCGTAGTACGGCTCGAAGCCGAACACGAAGGGATACGCCAGGACCTGGCCGATCCAGAAGAGCACGACGGCCAGCCCGAGCCGCTCGTTCAGGGTCAACCGTCCGTGACGCGCAGGGTCGATCAGCAGCGTCCACACGAGCGCGCCGACCACGACGAACGACAGGTGCTCGGCGCGGTGCACGGCGGGGTGCCGGAGCGCCGCGTCGTACATCGCCGGGATGTGCCACAGGACCAGGACCGTGAGCCAGAGGGGGACGGCCACGCGCGGGCGGAGGAGGAACGAGAGCGTGCGGCGGAGCAGCCGAGCGCGCGCGAGCGGCGCGAGCAGGTCCCGTGGGAGGAAGAACATCGAGAGCGGCCCCCGGACGGCCAGGAGCGCCAGCACGATCCCGAGGTCGGCGATCAGCACGTGTTGGAGCATGTGCGCCGACTGGAGGTACTCCTCGGCGATCGCGTCGAGCGGCGAGACGAGGCCGACGACGACCACGGCGACGCCCGCGACGAACAGCGCGAGGCGCGACCAGGGCGCCAGCTCCGGCCGTCGCCTCCGCAGGCGCCGCCAGCCGGAGACGAAGAACGCGAGCGAGACGGCCGCGAGAACGAGCACGAGCGGATCGAAGGACCATGCCCGCCAGAGATCCTCGGGGGCCGTCGTGCCGAGCGTCGTCACGGCCTCACGGTAGCCCCACCGGCGCGAACGGACGCGCGCCTCGAAGCGGGAATCGCGCTGCGCGAGCAGCCTTTTGGGCGTTTCCGACGTCCCAGTACGGGAGGGATCGTGACGGGGTCGGAGGACACGGGGCAGCCGCTGCCCGAGGAGCTGCGTGCGCACCAGGAGCGGGAGCTCCGGGTGACGTTCGCGTTGACCTCGATGGAAGACGCGCTCGCCCGCGAGGCGGCGGAGGTCGGCACCTTTCTTCGTCGGACCGGCATCGAGCTCGATCCGCTCACGTTCGTCGTCATGCGCGTCTTCGAGGTGTGCCTCACCGAGCTGATCGACCCCTCGGTGGCGATCGGCGAGCTGATCGAGAACGGCTCGCTGGCGCGGTCGGCGGACCTCGCCTCCGATCTGCTCGACCGCGACGCCGCCTAGCGGCGGCGTGCGCGTCGCGGGCGCGCCTCCCGGCTACGCTGCGGGCGTGGCGCACGGGTCGATCGACGAGCTGGAGACCGCGCTCCGGGAGGCCGAGTACCTCCCCGACCGCGGCCTCGCGACCGTCCTCTACCTCGCGCTCGTGCTCGAGAAGCCGCTGCTCCTCGAGGGCGAGGCGGGCGTCGGAAAGACCGAGGCGGCGAAGGCGGTCGCGCGGGCGCTCGGCGCGCGCCTGATCCGGCTCCAGTGCTACGAGTGGCTCGACGTCGCGCACGCGGTGTACGAGTGGAACTACGCGCGGCAGCTGCTGCACATCCGCGCCGCGCAGGAGGGAACCGTCGACGAGGCCGAGCTCTTCGGGCCGGAGTTCCTGATCCGGCGTCCCCTCCTCGAAGCCGTCGAGGCAGATGAGCCGGTGGTGCTGCTGATCGACGATGTCGACCGCGCCGAC
>DASSVY010000114.1:0-6506 GCA_035705535.1 Gaiella sp.
GAGGAGAACATCCGCTGGACGAAGGACTCGCACGCCGCGTTCGCCGAGCATCTCGTCGAACGGCGCTGGCTCAACTACCTGACCGACGACCAGGGCGAGCGCGCAGTCCGTGCCGCCTACGGGCCGAACTGGGACCGCCTCGTCGAGGTGAAGCGCCGGTACGACCCGGACAACGTCTTCCACCTCAACCAGAACATCGCGCCGTAGTGGACGTGTCCGTAGGTTCGTTCGTGGTCAGCGGTCATCAGACCGAGCAGCCCAAGGACGCAGGTCGCCGGGATGCGACGTGTCTGAGGGCCGCTGGGCACACAACCGCACCTACGGACAGGTCCACTAACGCGGATCGTCACGACGGGGCCTAGGCCTCCTCGGGCTCCGGCGGCCCCTCGTCCTCGGCGAGGCGCCGCTGGAGCACCGCGCGCGAGAGGACGCCGACGAGGCGTCCCTCGTCGACGACCGGCACACGCTCGGCGTCGTGTTCTTCGATGAAGCGGTAGCCCTCGTCGAGCGGGGTGTCGGCCTCGATGGTGTAGTACGGCGGCTCCGCGACGTCCCCGAGCGTCGCGGTGTTGGGATCCCGACCCTGGGCCACGACGCGCGCGACCAGGGTCTTGCGCGTGACGACGCCGACGAGAAGACCGGAGCCGTCGACGACGTAGACGGCCCTCACCTCGGCCGGCGTCAGCACCTCGCCCGCGACCCGGGCGGTGTCGTCAGCCGTGAGCGCGCGAGGCTCCGCGATCATCGCGTCGCGCACGCGCATCGTCTGGTCGTCGGCGGCCAGGGGCACCACGCTAGGGGTAGAGGCCGCGGGCCTCGAGCGCCGAGGCGACGTCGCGGATCCCGGCCACGAGCGCCGCCGTCCGCATGGGAATGCTCCGCTCGTGGGAGATCTCCCACACCCGGTCGAACGCGTCATTGAGCTTCTCGGCGAGCTTCGCGCGGATCTCGTCCCGGCCCCAGAACAGTCGTCCGAGATCCTGCACCCACTCGAAGTAGGACACGGTGACACCGCCCGCGTTCGTGAGGATGTCGGGGAGGATCGGGATCCCGCGCTCGCGGAGGATCGCATCGCCCTCGAGAGACGTCGGGCCGTTCGCGCCCTCGGCGAGGAGCCGGCAGCGCAGGCGCGCCGCGTTGTCGCCGTGGATCTGGTCCTCGCGCGCGGCGAGGACGAGGATGTCGCACTCGAGCTCGAGCAGCTCCTCGTTGGTGATCCGGGCGCCCGTCGTCCAGGCGTCGAGCGACCCGTGCTCGCGCGCGAACGCGCTCATCGTCGGGATGTCGAGCCCGTCCGGGTCGTGGACGCCGCCCGAGATGTCCGAGACTGCGATCACGGTGGCGCCCCGGTCGACGAGCTCCTGGGCGGCGATCGCGCCGACGTTGCCGAACCCCTGCACGACGCAGCGCTGCTCGGCGAGCTTCCAGCCCATGCGCTCGCAGGCCCGTGCGATCACCATCACGACCCCGGCGCCCGTCGCCTCGTGGCGGAACACGCTGCCGCCGATCGCGATCGGCTTGCCGGTGACGATCTCGGGCACCGCGTGCCCCCGCTGCATCGAGTACGTGTCCATCATCCAGGCCATCGTCTGCTCGTTCGTCGCCATGTCGGGCGCGGGGATGTCCTCCTGCGGCCCGATGAACGGGAGGAGCTCCGACGTGAACCGGCGCGTCAGACGCTCGAGCTCGGCTCGGCTCATGGCGCGCGGCTCGCAGCGCACCCCGCCCTTCGCGCCTCCGTACGGCAGCCGGAGCAGCGCGCACTTCCACGTCATCCAGACAGCCAGCGCCGCGCACTCGCCGAGCGACACCTCCGGGTCGTAGCGCACGCCGCCCTTGGTCGGCCCGAGGACGCTCGAGTGCTGCACCCGGTAGCCCGGCAGCACGACCCGCCTCCCGTCGTCCAGCTTGATCGGGCATGCGACGATGATCGACCGCTCGGGATGGCGGAGCCGCTCGGCGACCCCGTCGTCGACCTCGGCGTAGGGCACCGCCTCGTCGAACTGCGCGATCGCCGTCCGGAAGAGCGGCGTGTCGTACTCGAGGTGCTCGTACGACGCGTGCTCGGTGCTCACCATGGCCGCCGGAGTGTAGCTCCGCGCTGTGAGGTCCTCGAGACGCTCGACCCGTGCGCTCGCGGTGGCGGCCGGAGGCCGGCTTTGCCGGCCGGGAGGCCAGGTGCGGCTCACGCGTGTCGCGCGCGGAAGAAGGGGGCCGACGGGGGAAACATGGTTTCCCCCGTCCTCAGTGCCGGGGGAGGGATTCGAACCCCCATGTCCCGTGGGACCGCCGGGTTTAAGCCGGCTGCGTCTACCGTTCCGCCACCCCGGCCGGGGCTAGTTGCGACCGGGTAAGAGGGTGTCTGCCGGGAAGCGCTCCGGGCCCTGGAACTGGAACTCGTCGAAGAACGCCGCGAAGGCGTCCCGGTCGAACGCGGTGCACTTGGCCAGGTGCGCAGTGCCGTTCGTCGGGTCGTTCGCATCCTTCGTCGTCCAGGCGCCGAGCGCGATCTTGTCGCCGAGCGACGGCAGCGGTGCGAGGATCGTCCCGCGGGTGTGGTCCCCGTAGAACGACCGCAGCTGCGAGACCGTCGAGTGGGGCACCCTGGGCCCGTAGAGGATGTAGATGCCCCCGTGCTCGAGGTTGTGGACGAGCTGTGCCATGTTCAACGGCTCGGTATACGCGCCCCAGACCGCTGGGATCTCGTAGTGCGGCCCCGAGGTCGGCGGGCTCGTGTTCCAGAGCGGCGACGTCCCGGTCGGCGTGGTGATCGAGTGGACGCCACGGAGCGCCGGCTTCTCGAGGAGCGTGCAGCCCGCCTTGTCGAGCGCCGCGGCAGCGTTCGTGCTGCTCCCGCCCATCGCGACGAGCGCGCCGATCGCGACGACCACGACGAGCGCAAGACCCGCCGCGCCGAGGATCACGAGCAGCTTCCGGTCGGTGCCGCCGTGGCGCGCCGGAGGCCGGGATTTCCCCTGGGGACGTGACTTCGGAGGCACGGTCGAGGAACGATAGCTGCGGTCTCGCAGGGGTCAACGAGCGCCAAGAACGCTCCGTCCGGGCCTGGCGCTACGGTCCGTCGCCCTCATGACGATCCTCGTCGCCACCGGTGCCGCGCTCGCAGGCTTTGCCGCCTGCTGGCTCTGGCTGCGACCGAGGCTGGCAGAGCGTGGTCGGATCGCCGCCGAATCCGACCGACGCGAGCTCGTGCTCCGTGAGGAGATCGAGCGCCGCGAGGCCGAGCTCCACGTCGCGCGTCAGGAGCTGGTCGAGGCGAGCGCCAACGCGGCGGCCGCGGCGGCGCGCCTCGCGACACTCGAGGAGAAGCTTCCGGAGACGGTGCGCAGCATCTCGCAGGAAGCGCTCGACGCCTCACGCGACGCCTTCATGGTGCAGGCCGGCGAGCGCGTCGAGAAGACGTTGCTGCCGGTCCATCAGCGTCTCGGCGATCTCCGCAAGCTCGTCGACGAGACGGAGGCACGCCGGCTCGAGGACGGAGGCCGTCTCACCGCGCAGCTCGAGCTTCTCTCGGCCGGAACCCGCTCGATCGCCGTCGCGCTCGGAAGCACGCAGTCACGGGGCCGCTGGGGTGAGATCCAGCTCGAGCGGATCCTCGAGTTCGTCGGGATGCAGGAAGGCGTCGACTACTCGTGCCAGGCCACCAGGCAGGGAGGGCGACCGGACGTCGTCGTGCACCTTCCCGGAGGCAAGAACGTCGTGATCGACTCGAAGGCTCCCTTCGACGCGTTCGAGCGAGCCGCGCAGGCAACCGGCGAAGAGGAGCGCGCTGCTGCGCTGGCGGAGTTCGCCCGAAAGGTCCGCCTCCATGTCCAGGAGCTCGGCCGGAAGGGCTACTGGGCGCACGTGACGCCCTCGCCCGACTTCACGTTCATGTTCCTGCCCGGCGACGCATACCTCGCGGCGGCCGAGGAACAGGACGCGGATCTCTTCAGCTTCGCGTACGAGCGCGGGGTCCTGCTCGCGACGCCCCGTACGATCGTGGTGATGCTGCGCACGATCCGCGTCGCCTGGCAGAACGAGAACGCGTCCGAGCACGCAGAGGCGGTATTGAAGGTCGCCTCGGAGTTGCACGACCGCCTGAGCACGATGGCCGACCACCTCGCGAAGGTCGGACGCGGCCTCGACTCCGCGGTCGGCGCATACAACAAAGCGGTGGGCTCCTACGGGTCGCGGGTGCTCGTCTCCGCTCGCCGGCTCGAAGGGCTCGCAGCGACGCGCTCGACGCTCGACGACATGCCGCCGTTGACGGAGCACGCCTCGTCGCAGCTCCAGCCGCTTCAGCTCGAGGTCGTCCAGAAGGACGCTGACGCCGCATGACGGCAGGAACATCGGGGACCGAGTCGTCGTTTCCTCTTCTGAGGGGTAAGACACGACAGAGGAGCACTGCAGAGCCTTGGACGACGTCCGCAACCTGATCGTGATCGGCGGTGGCCCCGCGGGCTACACCGCTGCGCTCTACGCGGCGCGCGCGAACCTCGAGCCGCTCGTGATCGAGGGCTTCAACTGGGGTGGTCAGCTGATGATCACCTCCGACGTGGAGAACTACCCGGGATACGCCGACGGCGTCCTCGGCCCGGCGATGATGCAGGACTTCCGGCGCCAGGCGGAGCGCTTCGGCACGACGTTCCTCACGGACGACGTGACGCGCGTCGACTTCTCGGAGCGGCCGTTCCGCGTGTGGGTCGGCGACGACGAGTACCGCGCCGAGTCCGTCATCGTCGCGACGGGCGCGACGGCCCGTCAGCTCGGGCTCGATTCGGAGCGCGTCCTCCAGGGACGCGGCGTCTCGTACTGCGCGACCTGCGACGCGGCGTTCTTCCGCGACAAGACCGTGGTGGTCGTCGGCGGCGGCGACTCCGCGATGGAGGAGGCGAACTTCATCGCTCGCTTCGCGAGCAAGGTGATCCTCGTCCACCGCCGCGAGGAGTTCCGCGCGTCGCCGATCATGGTCGACCGTGCCCGCGCCAACGAGAGGATCGAGCTCCTGCTGAACAAGGTCGTCGAGGAGGTCCTCGGCGAGGGGTCGGTCACCGGTGTCCGCCTGCGCGACACCCTCACCGGCGAGGAGTCCGTGCTCGAGACCGACGGCCTGTTCGTCGCGATCGGCCACGACCCGAACACGGCCCTGTTCCTCGACCAGCTCGACCACGAGCCGGAGACCGGCTACCTCGTCACGCGCGGCAAGTCGACCGAGACGAACATCCCCGGCGTGTTCGCGGCGGGCGACGTCCAGGACCACGTCTACCGCCAGGCCGTCACCGCGGCCGGCTCGGGGTGCGCCGCGGCGCTCGACGCGGAGCGGTGGCTGAGCGACCAGCGGCACGCATCGTTATCCGCCGGTCTCGCAGTTTCGTAGGCGGCGCTCCGACCCGCCGACCGTCGCGCTAGCCTCGGTGGCCGTGGCGGCGGAGTGGACCGATCTGGTCGACCCGACAGGGGACGAGATCGCCCGGGCGATCACGCCGCCCCCACCGCCGGCGGCGATGGAGCTGCTCACCGCGCCGGCGCAGGACGAAAGGGCGGCCATGCCCGTCCTCCAGGGCCACGGCCACTGCGTGCTGGCGGTCCTTGCACAGCCGGTCCCCGTCCCCGGCAAGGACCGCGCCGACTACCTCGAGTTGGACCTCCTCGCGACCCCCGAGAAGGTCGTGACGATCCGCAAGACAGGAGCAGGCGGCGGGCTCGCGTCGGTCGACGGCATCGCCGCGCGGGTCGACGCAGGGGTCCCCGCCGGCGAGGTCTTCCACGCAGCGGTGGACGATGCCGCCGACGCGTTCCTCGAGCTCGTCGACGACATCTACGAGTCGATCGACGACCTCGAGGAGGAGATCGAGCACCTGACCGGCATGGCCGTGCGCCGCCGGATCGCCGTCCTGCGCAATGAGCTCCTGCGCGCACGCCGGACGTCCAGCGCGACGAGGGGCATCGCGCGGCGGGTCGTCGACGGCCGCGTCGACGTCGGGCGCTCCGAGCTCTTCCCGCCCGAGATCGAGCTCCGCTTCGTCGACACCTACGAGACCCTCGTCCGCGCGACCGAGGAGCTGGACGTCGCGCGCGACCTGCTCGGCGGCGTGCGCGACTACTACCAGGCGAAGATCGCGGAGCAGCAGAACGAGGTGGCGAAGACGCTGACGGTGATCGCCTCGCTCGTGCTCGTGCCGAGCCTGATCGTGGGCTTCTTCGGCCAGAACTTCGCCGGCCACTTCCGCGACTGGTACTGGAGCCTCGGGATGTCACTCGGGCTGATCGTCGGGACGACCGTCGTGCAGCTCGCGCTGTTCCGCTGGCGCCGTTGGCTCTGACGGGATCACACCGCCTCGGCCGGCGTCCAGGTGATCGGATAGACCGGTGCCTCCGACGACCGCGAGGAGCTGCGCGAGGGACGAAGGGAGACGTGAGCTGATCGCATCCCGGACGCGAGAGCCACACGAAGCACCCTCGCGTCCGCCACACTCGCGGGCTCGACGTCGTCCCGCAGCAGGAAG
>DASSVY010000115.1:0-6719 GCA_035705535.1 Gaiella sp.
GACGTCGACGGTCTCGAGGGCCTGCGCGGGATGGTTGCCGGCGACGTCCCGTACCCGCCGATCGCCGAGACGATGGCCATGCGCATCCTCGAGGTCGAACGGGGCCGCGTCGTCTGGGAGGCCGAGCCGGGCGAGTATCTCTACAACCCGATCGGCACCGTCCACGCGGGCTTCGTGACGACGCTCCTCGACTCCGCGATGGGCACGGCGTTCGTCTCGGCGGCGGAGGCGGGCACACGCTGGACGACGCTCGAGCTGAAGGCCAACTTCACCCGCCCGATCACGGCCGACACCGGGCCCGTGCGTTGCACCGGGACGATCGTCCATCGCGGCCGCAAGGTCGTCACGACCGAGGCGCGGGCGGAGGACGCAGAGCAGCGGCTCCTTGCGCACGCGACGAGCACCATCCTCGTCCTCGACTCCTGACGCCCGCCGTACACTCCGCGTCCTGATGGAGAGCCTGTACGACCCCTCGGGCGTCGAGCGGCGCTGGCAGCAGACCTGGGAGGCGGAGGGGCTCTACGCCGCGGGCGCGGGCCGCCGCCTCGACGACACGTTCGTGATCTGCATCCCGCCGCCGAACGTCACCGGCGAGCTCCACATGGGCCATGCGTTGAACGGCTCGATGCAGGACGTGTTGATCCGCTGGCACAGGATGCAGGGGCTCGACACGCTCTGGCAGCCCGGCTACGACCACGCCGGCATCTCGACGCAGAACGTCGTCGAGAAGCAGCTCCTCGCCGAGGGCACGACGCGGCAGGAGATCGGCCGCGAGGCGTTCGTCGCGCGGACGTGGGACTGGCTCGAGCGGACCGGCCGGACGATCATGGGCCAGTACCGTCGGCTGGGCGCGTCGGTCGACTACTCGCGTGAGCGGTTCACGATGGACGACGAGTACGTCCGCGCCGTGATGACGTTCTTCGTGCGTCTCTGGGAGCGCGGCTGGATCTACCGCGCGAACCGGATCGTCAACTGGTGCCCGTACCACGAGACGGCCATCTCCGACCTCGAGGTCGAGCACGTCGAGAAGGACGACATGCTCTACCGGATCGTCTACCCGTATGTCGACGGGGAGGGCGGGATCACGATCGCGACCGTCCGCCCTTCGACGCTCCTCGCCGACACGGCCGTGGCGGTCCACCCCGCAGACCCGCGCTACGCCGACGCCGTCGGCCGCGAGGTGATCGTGCCGGTCGTCGAGCGGCGGGTTCCGATCGTCGCCGACGCGCGCGTCGACCCCGAGTTCGGGACGGGCGCCGTCAAGGTCACCCCCGGGCACGACCCGATGGACTTCGACATCGGCCGCGACCACGGGCTGCCGACCCTGACGGTGATCGGCCCAGATGCCCGGATGATCGCCGAGGGCTTCGAGGGGCTCACGCAGAAGGAGGCGGACACGCGGATCCTCGCCTGGCTCGAGGAGCGCGGCCGGCTCGAGAGCCGAGAGCCGTACCGGCACTCCGTGGGGACGTGCGAACGGTGCCACTCGCGCATCGAGCCGCTCGTCTCGCCGCAGTGGTGGTGCCGCATGGACGAGCTCGGCGGCCCCGCGATCGAGGCGCTGCGCGAGCGGCGGGTCCGGTTTCACCCGGAGAGCCAGCACCGCTTCGCGATCGAGTCGCTCGAGCAGGCGCCCGACTGGTGCATCTCGCGCCAGCTCTGGTGGGGTCATCAGATCCCCGTCTGGACCTGCGGCAACGGGCACCAGCTCTCTGCCTGGCCGCCACCGGAGACGTGCCCCGAGTGCGGGTCCGGCGAGCTCGCGCGCGATCCCGACGTGCTCGACACGTGGTTCTCGTCGGCGCTCTGGCCGCTCGCGACGCTGGGCTGGCCCGACGAGACGCCCGAGCTCGGGCGCTACTACCCGGGCGACGTCAACGTCACCGCGCGCGAGATCATCCGGCTCTGGGAGAACCGGATGATCTTCTCGGGCCTCTTCCTGCGCGGCGAGATCCCGTTCACGGACGTGATCATCACCTCGACGATCCTCGCCCCCGACGGGCGGCGGATGTCGAAGAGCCTCGGCACGGGGATCGACCCGATGGAGCCGATCGAGGCGCACGGCGCCGACGCGACCCGTTACGGCCTCCTGAAGATCTCGTCGACCCAGGACGTGCGGTACTCCGTCGGCGCGATCGAGGAGGGTCGCAAGCTCGCGAACAAGCTCTGGAATGTCGCCCGGCTGATCCTCCAGCAGAGCGAGGGCGTCGAGCCGGCCGTGCGGCCTTCCGCTCTGGAGGAGCGCTGGATCCTGGCGCGACTCGACGCCGCCCGCGCGGCGGTCGAGGACGCCTGGAGCCGCTTCGACTTCTCCGCGGCGACGAACGTGCTCTATCACGTGACGTTCGACGACTTCTGCGACTGGTATGCGGAGGCGGCCAAAGCGCGTCTCTACGACGGCGACGAGGACGCGCGCGCGACAGCGCTCGCCGCGCTCGAGCGGCTCCTCGCGCTCCTGCACCCGCTGATGCCGCACGTCACCGAGGAGATCTGGTCGCAGCTCCCGGACCGGCGCGCACGGCTCGTCGTCTCGCCGTGGCCCGAGCCGGACGGCACCCAGGCCGACTGGCTCGAGGCGCTCGACCGGGTGCAGGAGGCGGCGCGGGTCTTTCGCCGGAGCGGCGTCCGCGTCGAGCTCGCCGGCGAGGAGGAGCAGCGTGTGTTCGCGGCGGTCGTGCGGCCGGAGCGCCACCGTGCCGCGGGAGATGCGGACGCGGAGCGGGAGCGGCTTCGCAAGGAGATCGCGCGCGCGGAGGGGATGCTCGCCAACGAGCGGTTCGTCGCGAACGCGCCCGCGGACGTGGTCGACGCGGAGCGATCCAAGCTCGAGCGCTACCGCGGCGAGCTCGCGCTCCTCGGGGAGTAGTCCCGATGGCGGCAGGAGACGACGTCGCCTGGCTCGAGGGGCTCTCGCCCTGGCCGGCCGGCGGCTTCGGGCTCGAGCGGATGCACGAGCTCCTTGCCGCCCTCGACCATCCCGAGACGGGGCTGCCCGCGGTCCACGTCGTCGGCACGAACGGCAAGTCGACGACGACGCGGATGGTCGAGGCGCTGCTCCTCGCCCACGGCCGGCGTACCGGCGCGTACCTCTCGCCCCACGTGCGCTCGTGGGCCGAGCGGATCCGGGTCGACGGCGCCGAGGCCGACCTGCCCGCGGCGCTCGCGGAGGTCCGTCCGGCGGCCGAGCGGGTCGACGCGACCCAGTTCGAGGTGCTGACGGCGGCCGCGCTCGTCGCGTTCCGGGCGGCGGAGGTCGACGCGGCGGCGGTCGAGGCCGGCCTCGGCGGCCGGCACGACGCGACGAACGTGCTCGACGCGACGCGGGTCGTCGTCCTCACGAACGTCTCGCTCGAGCACACCGAGGTGCTCGGGTCGACGCGCGAGGCGATCGCCGCCGAGAAGCTCGCCGTCGTCCGGCCGGGCTGCACCGTCGTGCTCGGCGAGCCCGAGTGGGAGAAAGCCGCCCTTCTGGCAGGTGCGGGCGGTGTCGTGCTCGCGGAAGGCGGCTCGGCGGCCCTCGCGACCGAGGCGGCGCGGGCGTTCCTCGGCTCGGACGTCGGGGTCGCCGTGCTCGAGGACGTCAGCCTTCCGGGCCGTCTCGAGCGGCGCCCCGGCGAGGTCCGCGACGGCGCGCACAATCCCGAGGGCGTGCGCTGGCTCGTCGAGCGGCTCCGGCCGCAGGAGTACACGGTGGTGGCGTCGATCCTCGCGGACAAGGACGTGGACGTGATGCTCGCGGCGCTGTCCACGCTCGGGAGCCGCTTCGTCGCGACCCGCTCCTCGAACGCTCGCGCGCTCTGCGCCGACGCGCTCGCCGACCGCGCGCACCGCTGGGTCGCGACGGTCGAGGCACGCGACGACCCCGGAGGCGCGCTGACGCTCGCGCACGGGCTCGGCGAGCCGGTGCTCGTCACGGGCTCGCTGTACCTCCTCGCCGATCTCGAGGAGCGCGAGCGGTGGCGGTGACCCGCGCGAGAGACCGCGCCGCGGTGCTCACGTTCGCGGCGTTCGTCGTGCTGGCGATCGTCGGGGCGGCGTTTGCGGCCGGGTATATCCTCGGCAAGCTCCTCCTGTGACCGCCACCGCCGACACCCTCATCGCCTCGAGCACGGTCGACGTCGCGCGGAACGTCGCGATCCTCCTCGGCGTCGTCTTCTGGCTCGCGACCGTCTACTGGGTGTTCAAGGACGCGCGCCGCAGGATCGAGGATCCCTGGCTCGTCGGGATGGCCACCGTGCTCGGTGCGATCCCGCCGTTCCTCGGGCCGCTGATCTACATGCTCTTCAGGCCGCCCGAGTACCTCGAGGACGTGCGCGAGCGGGAGCTCGAGATGCTCGCGATGGAAGAGCGCCTCGCGGAGCACGACCTTCGCTGCCCCGTCTGCCGCGGCCCGGTCGAGGCGTCGTTCCTCGTCTGTCCCGTCTGCACCACGCGGCTCAAGCAGGCGTGTACCGAGTGCGCGGCGCCGCTCGAGCCGATCTGGCAGGTGTGCCCGTACTGCGCGACCCCGGTGCCGCCCGGGGTCGTCACGGGCGAGGACGTGCTCCAGCCGGTTCGCCCGCGCCGTTCTCGCCGCGCCGACTAACGTACGCGCCCGATGGCGGTCGAGACCACCCTCGTCCTCGTCAAGCCGGACGGCGTCCGCCGCAGGCTCTGCGGCGAGGTCGTCGCGCGCCTCGAGCGGAAGGGCTACGAGCTTCGCGGGGCGCGGCTGCTGCGGATCACGAAGACGCTCGCGCGCGAGCACTACGCCGAGCACAGGGGCAAGCCGTTCTTCGGCGAGCTCGTCGCCTTCATCACGTCCGGCCCCGTGCTCGCGCTCGCCGTCCGCGGCGAGGACGCGATCGGCGGCGTCCGCTCGCTGATGGGCGCGACGCACCCCAGGGACGCCGCGCCGGGGACGATCCGCGGCGACCTCGCGACGCTCCTCTCCGAGAACGTCGTGCACGGCTCGGACTCATCTTCGAGCGCCCGGCGCGAGCTCCGCCTCTTCTTCCCGGACGGGCTTCTCTGACGGAAGCCCGGCTCGTTCTCGCGTCGACGTCGCCCCAGCGTCGCGCGATCCTCGACCAGCTGCGGATCCCGTACGAGGCCGTCGCGCCCCGCTACGAGGAGCACGACCCTCCCGACGCGGACCCGGTGGAGCTCGTCCGCGCCCACGCGATGGGCAAGGCACGCTCGGTGCACGTGCCGGGCCGTCCGACGCTGGGTGTCGACACGACCGTCCACTTCGGCGCGCGCGTGTATGCGAAGCCGACGGGCGCGGACGACGCCGCCGGAATGCTCGCGGAGCTGGCGGGCCGGACCCATGCGGTGCTCTCGGGCGTCTGCCTCGTGACGGACCACGGCGAGCGGGTCGAGCACGCGGAGACGCTCGTCACCTTCCGCGCCGCCGACGAGGACACGATCGCCGCGTACGTGGCGAGCGGGGAGTGGGAGGGTCGTGCCGGCGGGTACGCGATCCAGGGTCTCGGCGGCCGCCTCGTCGAGCGCATCGACGGCGACTACCTGAACGTCGTCGGGCTGCCGGGCGCGCTCCTCCTCGACGTGCTCGAGCGCGAGGCTCCGGCTCTCCTCCGCAGCAGGGGTTTTTCGGCGCCGAAGCTACACTCAGCCGACCGATGAGCATGGACCGATGAGCATGTTCCGCTCGATGACCGGCTTCGGCGGCCGCGACATGGCCGTCGACCTCGGGACCGCCAACACCCTCGTCTACGTCCGCGGCCGCGGGATCGTCCTCTCCGAGCCGTCGGTCGTCGCGATCGACCAGCGCACGGGTGACGTGCACGCGGTCGGCGTCGAGGCGAAGCGAATGCTCGGCCGCACGCCCGGCTCGATCTCGGCGATCCGCCCGCTCAAGGACGGCGTGATCGCGGACTTCGACGTGACGGAGCAGATGCTCCGGCACTTCATCCAGAAGGTCCACCAGCACCGGTTCGCGCATCCGCGCGTCGTCGTCTGCGTCCCCTCGGGCGTGACGGGCGTGGAGAAGCGTGCGGTCGAGGAGGCGACGCTCTCGGCCGGCGCGCGCCAGGCCTATCTGATCGAGGAGCCGATGGCCGCGGCGATCGGAGCCGGCCTCCCGGTCGCGGAGCCGACCGGGAACATGATCGTCGACATCGGGGGCGGCACGACCGAGGTCGCGGTCATCTCCCTCGGCGGCATCGTCGTCTCCCAGTCGCTCCGCGTCGGCGGCGACGAGATGGACGAGGCGATCGTCAACCACATCAAGAAGGAGTACAAGCTGCTCGTCGGCCAGCAGACCGCCGAGGAGATCAAGCTCGAGATCGGCTCCGCGTTCCGGCTCTCCGACGAGATCCAGGCGGAGGTCCGCGGGCGCGACATGCTGACCGGCCTGCCGAAGACGATCGTGATCACGTCCGAGGAGATCAGGCGCGCGCTCGACGAGCCCGTCTCGCAGATCGTCGACGCGATCAAGTCGACGCTCGACAAGACGCCTCCGGAGCTCGCGGCGGACATCATGGACCGCGGCATCGTCCTGGCGGGCGGCGGCGCGCTGCTGCAGGGGCTCGACGAGCGGCTCCGGCACGAGACGCAGATGCCGGTCCACCTCGCCGAGAGCCCGCTCACGTGCGTCGCGGTCGGCTCCGGCCGCAGCCTCGAGGAGTTCGAGGCGATCCACCGCTCCGAGCGCTCGCGCAAGCGGCGCAACGGCTCGCGGCGCTAGAAACGCCGCCCGCCCGCGTTGCGGGCGCGTG
>DASSVY010000116.1:0-6695 GCA_035705535.1 Gaiella sp.
ACGCGGTTTCGCGTGCGGGGAAGAAATCCGACCGCCCGCGCGTCGGGTGAGTAGGTGAAGAAGACGCCGATGACGACCCCCGAGGAACGGATCGCCGCGCTCCTCCGCGCGCTCCCTGCGCCACCGCAGGGCTGGGCGGAGGCTGCGAAGGAGCTTCCGGTCGCCCGACGAGAGCTCGACACGATCGTCGAGCGGATCGAGCGCGACGCGCGCTTCCGCGAACTCGTACGAGCCGACCTCGAGGCGGCCCTCCGGGTCGAGGGGGTCGAGCCGACCCCGGCCGTCGTGGCGCTTCTCCGCCGACGCCTCGAGGCGTGAGCGAGACGTCGACCGACATCTCGCTCGCCGGCCTGCCCGTCGCCCGGCTGCAGGACGTGCTCGCCGAGTCGGGCGCGGGACCTGCGGGCGGCTCCGCAGCGGCGCTCGCGGCGACGATGGCGGCCGGTCTGGTGCGGCTCGTCGCCCGTGTCTCGGCGGACTGGCCCGAGGCCCCCGGCATCGCCGCGCAGGCCTCTGCGCTCGGCGACCGCGCGCTCGCGCTCGCCGACGACGACCACCGCGCCTACGCGCGGGCGATGGAGGAGCTCGCGGAGCCCGACCGCGACGCGACGCTCGGGGCCGCGCTGCGTCGGGCAGCCGAGGTCCCGCTGCACATCGCCGAGACCGCGGCCGACGTGACGCTGCTCGCGGCCCTCGCCGCGCGCGACGGAAGCGCGACGGTGCGCGCCGACGCCTGGGCCGCCGCCGCCCTCGCCGAGGCGGCGACCACCTCGGCGGCGCGCCTCGTCCACGTGAACCTCGCGACGCGCCCGGCCGACGACCTCACCACGCGCGCCGACGATGCCGTCCGTACCGCGGCGGACGCGCGAGAGGTGGCGCTTTCCTCGTCGTGAGCGCGCGCCCCGTTCCCGCCTGGAGCCTGCCGCCCGGCGACGCGCCCGCCGTGGAGGCGCCCGGGCCGTGGCGCGAGGCGCTCACGCGCGAATGGGCGATCGGCGGCTCGCGGGGCGCCGTGGACGTCTGCATCGTCGACAGCGGCATCGAGGCGGGTCACCCGCTCGTCGGCCCCGTTGCGAGCGCCCATGCGGTCGCGCGGGGTGAGGACGACGCCGTCCAGATCGTCGAGGACGAGCTCGGCGACGTCGTCGGGCACGGGACCGCGTGCGCGGGGATCGTCCGCTCGCTCGCCCCCGACTGCCGGCTCCATTCCGTGCGAGTTCTCGGCGCGGGGAACAGCGGCGCAGGCGACCTCATCCTGGCGGGCCTGCGCCACGCGATCGACTCCGGCCACCGCGTGATCAACCTGAGCCTCTCCACGACGAAGCGCAGATTCGCTGAAGAGCTCCACGAGCTCGCGGACGACGCCTACTTCAGGGGCACGGTGATCGTCGCGTCCGCGCACAACCTGCCGGTCGACAGCTACCCGTGGCGATTCTCGTCGGTGATCTCGGTGGGGAGCCACGAGCGTCCCGATCCGCTGGCCTGGTACGCGAATCCCGACCCGCCCGTCGAGCTGTTCGCGCGCGGCGTGGACGTCGACGTCGCGTGGCTCGGCGGGGGGACGCTCCGCTGCACCGGGAACAGCTTCGCGGCCCCGCACGTCGCCGGGATCTCGGCGCTCGTCCTCGCGAAGCACCCGGAGCTGACGCCGTACCAGGTCAAGACGGTCCTCCGCTTGACCGCGACGAACACGGAGGGAACGCCGTGAGCGACGAGCAGCGTGCGGCAGCCGCCGGGGTGCTCGGCGGGGACGAGGAGACGTACCGCGCCCTGCTCCAGTCGATCGTGGACGTCGCGCGGGCGATCTTCGACGCCGAGGCCTCGTCCGTGTTCCTCTACGACGAGGACGCCGACGAGCTCGTCTTCGAGGCCGTCTCCGGCCAGGGCGGCGACACGCTCGTCGGGACGCGGTTCCCGTCGAGCACAGGGATCGCCGGCTTCGCGCTCGTCACGCGCCAGCCTCTGGTCGTCGACGACCTCTCCAACGACCCGCGCTTCTCGCGCGACCGCGCGGCCTCGACGGGCTATGTCCCGACCAGCATCGTGGCGTCGCCTCTCCTGCACGACGAGCGCGCGCTCGGCGTCCTCTCCGTCCTCGACCGGAACGACGAGCGGCCGTTCGGCGTCGCGGAGCTCGAGCTGCTCTCCCGCTTCTCGACGCAGGCCGCGATCGGCCTCGACCTCCTGCTTCGCGCGCGGCGGGCTCGTTCCGCGCTCGCCGGCGAAGGCAGCGCGGCGCTCGTCGGCCGGGTCGCCGCGCTCCTCGACGAGGAGGAGGGAGACGACGGCGTGCGCCTGCTCGAGGCGCTCGAGCGCGTGCTCGCCTCACGCGAGCCCTGAAACGAGAGACGGCGCCGTTCGGCGCCGTCTCGTACCGTGTCCGGCCCCCCGCGGGAAGGCCGGTCAGAACCTGAGCCTCAGACACCGCCCCCGTGGTTCTCGGGCTCGCTGCCGCCGCCGTGGTTCTCGGGCTCGCTGCCGCCACCGTGGTTCTCGGGCTCGCTGCCGCCACCATGGTTGCCGGGCTCGCTGCCGCCACCGAACGAGTGCCCCTCGAAGTCCTCGTCCTCGACCTCGGCCTCGTCAGTGCGCTTGTCCTGGTCGTCCGACACTGTGTCCCTCCTCGTTTTGGGTCGGTGCCCAATGGCCCTTTCATCCACCCGACGCGCGAGTGGGGTGAAATCTTCCCTCGTTTCTGGTGTGGTTGGCAACCCCGGTGGCCGAATCGATCCAGACCGAGACCGAAGGTCGCACGCGCGCCGCGCTGCGCGCCCTCGCGGCGGTCTTCTCGAACCCCGCCCTTCGCCGCCTGCAGCTCGCGTGGATCGGCTCGATCCTCGGCGCATGGGCGTACATCGTCGCGCTCGGCGTCTACGCCTACGACCAGGGTGGCCCCGCGGCGGTCGGGCTCGTCGGTCTGATCCGGTTCCTCCCGGCCGCCGTCCTCGCTCCCTTCACCTCGTCGCTCGTCGACCGGTTCTCCCGGGTCAAGGTGATGGTCTGGAGCGATGTCGTCCGGGCTGCGCTGATGATCGGCGCTGCCGCGACGATCGCGGCGGACGGGCCTGCTCCGATCGTCTACGCACTCGTCGCTTTCTCGGCAATCGCGAGCACGGTGTTCCGGCCGGCGAAGTCCGCGCTGCTCCCCGCTCTCGTGACCTCGCCCGGCGAGCTGACGGCGGCGAACGCCGCGTCGAGCACGCTCGAGAGCGTGGGGATGTTTCTCGGGCCGGCGCTGGGTGGGGCGCTCCTTGCGATCTCGAGCGCGTCGGTCGTCTTCGCAGCGAACGGACTGGCGTTCGTCTGGTCGGCGGCTCTCGTCTTCGGGCTCCGCGCGTACGAGCCCGCACGGGTGCCCGTCGCACGCGACGCGGGCCGCTCGGTCGTCTCGACGGTCATGGCGGGGATCTCGACGATCGTCCGCGAGCAGGCCTTGCGAACCCTCGTCGGCCTCTACGGCGCGCAGACTCTCGTTGCGGGCGCTGTGAACGTCCTCGTGGTCGTCGCGGCCTTCCGACTGCTCGACCTCGGCGAGGCCGGCGTGGGGCTGCTGTACGCCGCGCTCGGTGTTGGCGGCCTGCTGGGCGGCTTCGTCGCGGTCGTGCTCGCCGCGCACGGACGCCTCGCCCGCGACTTTTCGATCGGGCTCGCGCTCTTCGGGCTCCCGCTCGCGCTGATCGGCGGGCTGTCGACGGCATTCGTCGCCGTGGTCGCGCTCGGGATCGTCGGGATCGGCAACTCGCTCGTCGACGTGAACGCCCTGACGATCATGCAACGAGCCGTCCCGGACGCCGTCCTCGGTCGGGCGCTCGGCGCACTCGACGGGCTGATGCTCGCCACGCTCGGCCTGGGCGCGCTGCTCGCGCCGGTACTCGTGGACGCCGTCGGGGTCAAGGCCGCGCTCGTGGCCACGGGCGCGCTCCTGCCGGTGCTGGCGCTCCTGACGCGCCCGCGGCTCAGTGCGATCGACGGTGCCGCGGCCGTGCCGGAGGCGACCGGACTCCTGCGCGCGGTTCCCCTGCTGGCGGTGCTGCCGGAGCCCGTGCTCGAGCGGCTCGCGCTCGAGTCGGGGGCGGCGACGTACCCGGCGGGCGCGACGATCCTGCGCGAGGGCGATCCTGGCGATCTCTTCTACGTCGTCTCGAGCGGCACCGTCAGGATCCTCGACAAGGAGTTCGGGCCCGGCGAGGCGTTCGGCGAGATCGCGCTGCTCCGCGACGTGCCTCGCACCGCGACGGCGACCGCCGTCACGGACGTCGCGCTCGTGACGCTCGACCGTGCGCCGTTCGTCGCCGCGGTCACGGGGCATGCGCCGAGCGCGGCAGAGGCGGACACGCTCATCGCCGCGCGCCTTGGGTCTCTCAGCGCTCGAAACTCCTCGTCTGTGTGAGGAACTCTTCCTCGCGAGCCTCCGACTCCGGCTCGTCGAGGTCCTCGAGCACGTCCTCGGCCGAGGTCTCCTCGTCCTCCTCCATGCGCCGCAGAGAGGCGAACGAGAGCCCCTCGCGGGCGAGCATCACGAGCCCGACCCCCACACCCACGGACATCTCGACCGCCTGGAGCACGAGACCGTAGGCGAACCCCGTGCCGTAGTCGACGCCGTACGAGACGAGCGGCAACGCGACGGCGGCCTGGAGGAGCCCGACGTTGCCGGGCCAGAGCGGGAAGATCGTCGCGACGTTCATCAGCAGGAGCACGAGCGCCGCGGCCGGCAGCGGGACGCCCATGTCGAACGCGGCCGTGACCGCCCACACGGCGAACAGCTGGAACACCCAGCCGAGCAGCTGGAAGAAGCCGGCGGCGACGGCGGCGCCCGGAGTGCGGAGCACCGCGAGCCCCTGCTGCGCCATCGTCAGCAGTCGCCGGACGGTGCCGAGGCCGTCGACGTGCACCCGCCCCCGCTCGCGCCGCGCCGTGATCACGCCGACCGTGAAGAGCGCGAGCCCGACGAGCCCGACGAGGACGATGCCGGTGACTGCCCAGTGGGGGATCTTCGCGGTCGCCAGGACGTAGGCGACGAGCAGCGCGATCGGGAAGAGGTCGAACAGACGATGGGCGAAGACCGTCCCGAGCAACGTCGCGCTCGTCCCGGGCTGCCGGTTCGGCAGATGCCTGCGGAGGACGGCGACGCGTGCGAGCTCGCCGGCCCGCGCGGGCAGGACGGCGTTCCCCAGAAGGCCCACGCCGAACGCGGAGAACACCTGCCGGAACCGTGGGAGCGGCTCGGGGAGCGCCTGCCGGATCGTCAGGTTCCACGACATCACGCGGACGAGCACCGAGATCAGGTTGAGAATCACTCCGACGACCACCCAGCGCCAGCTGACGAAGTCGAACGCGTGGTAGACGGTGTTCCACTCCGGACCGCGCCACCAGATCGCGAGCAGCGCGACGACGAGGGACGCGAGCACGAGCAGACCCCGCGCCCACGGGTTCTCGTACAGCGCGAGGAGCCGCTTCACGCGGCCTGCGCCCCCGCCTCCGTCCCCGTCACGCGGTCGTAGATTCCCTCGAGCCGGCGGGCGACGTCGCGCCAGGAGTAGCGCTCCTCCGCGAGCCGCCGTGCGGCGGCGCCCATCGCCACGCGCCGCGGCTCGTCCGCGAGCAGCGCCTCGACGGCGTCGACGAGCGCGTCGACCTCTCCCGCGGGGACCGGGACGGCGGTCTCCGGGGTGACGACCTCGCGGTAGCCCTCGATGTCCGAGGCGACGACGGGGGCCGCACAGGCGAACGCTCGGGTCAGCACCATGCCGAAGCTCTCGCCGCCCAGCGACGGCGCGACGAGCGCCTTTGCCGAGCGAAGCAGATCCGTGAGCTCGTCCTGGGAGAGAAACCCCACGACGTCGATCCCGTCGTCGGAGACGCCGAGCCGCGTGAGCAGCAGTCGGACGGCGAGGGGATCTGCGCCGGCGACGACGAGCCGCGTGCCGGTGCGGCGGCGGATCTCCGACCATGCACGCAGGAGCACGTGGAGGCCCTTGCGCGGCTCGTGCCGGCCGGCGAAGACGATCGCGTGCTCCCGACCGGCGGGATCGGCCTCGTCGGGGATCAGCACGCCGTTCGGGACGATCTCGATCGGCCCATCGAGCCACGCCTCGACCGAGGCGCGTGCCCGCTCCGAGACGGCGATCCGCTGGTCGACCCGCTCCATCAGGAAGCCCCAGCCGGGCATCCCGAGCCGCATCCAGCCGAGGTCGCCCGAGGCATGATGGGTCGCGACGATCGGCGTCCTCGCGAGCGCGAGCACCGCGACGCAGATCGCCGGGGTCATCGGCTCGTGGAGATGGAGCACGTCGAACCGCTCCCGTTCGAGCACCCTGCGGACGCGGAAGAACGACCGCGGGCTGAGGACGATGTTCGGCAGCGAGCCGTTCGCGGGCACGATCACCGACCGGCCGACCGGGATCACGTTCGCCGGCGGGTTCCCATGGCGCCCCACCCGGGGATGGAGGGCACGCGTGAACTGGCCCGGCGGGTCGTTCCCCATCACGAGCCGCACGTCGTGCCCGCGCTCCTCGAGCGCGGCCGCCTGAAGCTCCGCGTGCTCGACGACCGCCCCCCAGAACGACCACGAGAACGGCACGACGATGCCGATCTTCACGCCGCCAGACTAACTGGACGCGGGGGAAACCATAGTTCGCGCGTGGGGGAACCCATGGTTCCCCCACCACCCCCTCCTTCCGCGCGGCGTTTCTGCG
>DASSVY010000117.1:0-4106 GCA_035705535.1 Gaiella sp.
GCTCGCGCGCGCGGGCGTGGAGCGGATCGGCGAGCTGGCAGCGCTCGCCGATGCCGAGCTCAGGGCGCTCCTCCCCGGCCAGGTCGGCCGGCTGCTGCGCGATCGTGCCCGCGGAATCGACCCCCGCGACCTCGAGCTCGACGCCGAGCGGATCTCGATCTCGACGGAGGAGACCTTCGAACGCGACCTCACCGACCGGAGCTCGATGCACGGGGAGCTCCGCCGCATGGCCGTCGAGGTCGCCTCGTACCTCCAGCGCGACGGGATCTCCGCGCGAACGGTGACGACGAAGCTCCGCTACGCGGACTTCTCGATCCGGTCACGGTCGACGACGCTGCCGACGCCGATCGACGAGGCGGAGCGGATCGGCGACCTCGCCTGTCGGCTCCTCGACCGCGGCCTCCAGGACCGACCCGGCGCGCTCCGGCTGCTCGGCGTGGGCGTCTCCGGGCTGACTAGCGTGCGCCAGCTGACCTTCGACGAGCTGTAACGGCTCAACCGCGCAAGAGCGGCCGCGTCAGGCAGGTCGGCCCGCCGTCGCCGTTTTCCTGCCCGCAGGTGCGCATCCGCTCGCGCGGACGCGCACCGCGAAAAATCCCTGAAGCGGGCAACGACGGGGGGCCTCGCCGGATCACGCATCCCGCAAGAGCGGCCGCGTCAGGCAGGTCGGCCCGCCGTCGCCCTTGCGCGAGATCTCGTCGCCCCGGTAGGTGATGACGTCGACGCCCTTCCGCTCCATCCGGCGACGTGTCTCGTCGTTCCCCTCGAGCGCGAGCGCGCGGCGCGGGCCGAGCGCGAGCACGTTCGGCCCCATTGTCCCGAACTCCTCGTCCGGGACCTCGACGACCTCGATCCCGCGCTCGGCGAGCAGCCACAGCAGCCGTGTCGGAGCGATGCGCGGGTACACGAGCGCGAGGTCGCGGTCGAGTGGCGAGAGGAGGCTCATCAGGTGCATCACCTCGGCCGCGCCGTTCCAGTGCGGCAGGTCGAACGCGATCACCTCGGTCCCGGGGAAGGCCTCCCGCAGCGCGTCGGGCGCGGCGGGGTTCGTCCGGTAGCCGATCCCGACGAGCAAAGTCGTCTCGTCGAGCCAGACCGTGTCGCCGCCCTCGACGGTCGCGGGGTCGTCGATCCGTCCGGTGACCGGGACTCCCGCCGCTTCGAGCGCGGCGACTGTTCCCGCCGGCTCGCCGCGCCTGCCTTCCTTCCCGGGCCGCAGGAGTACTGCGCCTTCGCGTCCGACAAGGGTCGGGTCGTACGTGTAGATCGCGTCCGGGTTGCCGGCGTCGTGCTCGGAGACGACGACCTCCGCGCCCGCATCCTCCAGGAGCGCGCAGAACGCCTCGTGCTCCGCCTGCGCCGCGACGGGGTCGGGCGCCGCGCGCCAGCCGTAGCCCTCCCAGGCCGCGACGTCCTCCTCGAGCGGCCGCCGCACGAGGACCCGGCGGAGGTCGCCCCACATCGACGCGCTGCCGAACGCGCTCAAGGCGCCGGGCGCTCCCCGACGGCGTTCGCCGGCCTCCGCCCCTCGAGCAGCACCGCCCGCAGGGCGTCCACGCAGAGCATCCCCATCGCCACGCGCGTGTCGCGTGTCGCGCTGCCGAGGTGCGGCGTCAACACGACGTTCTCGAGCGCGAGCAGGCCTTCCTCCACCTCCGGCTCCCGCTCGAAGACGTCGAGCGCCGCGCCGGCGATCTCCCCGGCGCGCAGCGCGTCGACGAGCGCCTGCTCGTCGACGATCGGGCCGCGCGCGGTGTTGACGAGGACGGCAGAGCGTGACATCGCACGCAGGGCGTCCGCATCGACGAGGTGCCGTGTCTCCGGAGCCAGGGGAACGTGGAGGCTGACGATGTCGGCCCCGGCGAGCAGCGCCAGGAGGTCTTCGTCCCGGCCCGCGAAGGTCGGCCGCGCGCCGAGCGCCTCGGCGAGCATCGCCGTCTCGCGTCCGATCCGTCCGGGCCCGACGACGAGCAGCTGCTTCCCTTGGAGGCTCGAGCCGAGCATGAACTCGAGCGAGAACAGCCACTCCTTCCGCCCGCGGACGAAGCGGTCGCCCTCGGCGATCCGCCGCAAGAGCGCGAGCATCAGGCCGACGGCGAGCTCGGCGGTGGCTCTCGTCAGCACGTCCGGGGTGTTCGCCACGACGACGTTCCTGTCTGCGGCAGCCGCGAGGTCGACATTGTTCACCCCGACGGCGTAGTTCGCGACGACCCGAAGCTGAGGGCCGGCACGGTCGAGGTACGCGCCGTCGACGCGCGTCGTCAGCATCGCGACGATCCCGTCGACGCCCTCGGGCGAGTCGCTCGTCTCGAAGTCCCTCCGCAACGCCTCGTCGACCTCGGCGGGGACCTGCGCCGTGACGTGGATCCGCGGACGCGGCACCGGCCGGCGGCTATCCGTCGAGCGTCCGGGCGCGGTGCGCAGCCGAGTAGACGTCCTTCCGCAGGATGCGACCGTCCTCGCACGGGAACACGTCGACGCCGTCCCACGTGAGCCTGCGGCCGTCCGGTGTGGTCGCCGTCGCGGTCCACTCGCTCACGACGAGCCCGTCACGGGCGTACAGCCGCCTTCCGGCGAACGACAGGTCGGGCCAGTTCGCGAAGATCGTCGCGATGTGCTCCCGCACCCCGTCCCCCTCGGCCCGCTCGCCGGCCGTGTGGTTCTCGAAGACCATGCCGGGCGCGTGGAGCGCGAGGATCGCGTCGAGGTCCTGCGCGTTCCAGGCGTCGTTGTAGCGCTCGATCATGCGCTCGAGCTCGGCGGCGGAGTCGCGCTCGCCCACGCCGCCGAGTATCTCAGCCATGGAGCCTGACCGAAAGCCACTCGCGCGCGGCAGCCCACGCTTCGTGGTCGACGTCGATCACGTCGAAGTGGTCCGCCCCCTCGAGCTCGAGAAGCTCCGCGAGCGGGTCCCGCGCGCAGTAGTCGCGGCTCTGCGAGAGCAGGACGACATCGTCCTCCGAGCCGTGCAGAAGGAGCTGCGGAACGTCGAGCGGCGTCAGCGCCGCGGGCGACGCGGCGGCGAGCCTCTCCGAGCCCTCCGCGAGCGGCCCGAGCAGCGCCTCGACTGCGCCGTCGCCGAGGTCGTCCCGCCAGGCGCGCTCGAGGTCGCAAATCCCACCCTGCGAGACGGCGGCCAGCGGACGCACGCGGGGTGACGCTCCGACCCCACTCGCGAGCCGGTGCCGCGCGGCGAGCCAGAGCGCGAGATGCCCGCCCGCGGAGTGACCGCAGGTTGCGACTCTCGCCGTGTCGACCTGCTCGACCTTGGCGAGGTGGTCGACTGCGGCGGCGACGTCCTCGAACGTCCCCGGCCAGCCGCCGCCCTCCTGGCCGACGCGGCGGAACTCGATGTTCCAGGCGGCGACGCCGCGCCGGGCCAGGTCGTGCGCGAGCGGGGTCATCAGCGTCCGGTCCCAGCCGCTGCGCCAGAACCCGCCATGGACGAGCACGACGCAGGGCCACGGTCCGCCCTCACGGGACGGCAGGTGGAGGTTCGCGACGGCGTGCGGGTGGTCGCCGTAGGCGACGCTCGGCGCCGCAGGCATCTTGTGATGGGTCACCAAGGCTCAGGCGAGCAGCGAGCGGTTCCGGGTGAGCGCGTCGAGGAGGGTGTCGACGTCCGCTTCGACGTTGTAGAGATGCAGCGCGATCCGCAGCTTGTCCTCGCGCGACGAGACGACGATCCGCTCGGCGGCGAGCGTCGCGACCAGTGCGGCGACGTCGGTCGAGCGGACGCACACGAGCGGGCCGCGCCGCGCGGGGTCGCTCGGCGTCGCGACCACAGCGCCGAGCTCCTCGAGCCCCTCGAGCAGGCGTGTCGCGAGCAGGGTCACGTGTGCCTCGATCGCGTCGGTGCCCGCCTCCTCGACGATCGACATCCCGGCGACGCCGGCGTAGATGTTCGGCACGGGCGGCGTGCCCGCCTCGAAGCGGCGCGCGTCTCGCGCGGGGGAGTAATCCGAGATGTCCATCGCGAAGATGTTCTCGTCGGCGAACCAGCCGGTCTGGGTCGGGACGAGTCGACCGGCCACCTCGCGGCGCAGGTACATGAAGGCGAGCCCGGCCGACGCGAGCAGGTACTTGACGGTGCCGCCGGTGATCAC
>DASSVY010000118.1:0-5695 GCA_035705535.1 Gaiella sp.
GCGGCCACCCCCGGCCTACGGAGACGTCTCGTCGAGGAGCCCCTCGTCGAGCGCGTAGCGGACGAGCTCCGCGCGGCTCGAGAGGCGGAGCTTCTGCATGATGTGCGCCCGGTGCGTCTCCGCCGTGCGAACGGAGATGAACAGCACGTTCGCGATCTCCTGGTTCGTATGGCCCAGTGCGAGCAGTCGCAGGACCTCGCGCTCGCGGTCGGAGAGGGGGTCCTCCGCAGCCCTGCGCCGCTCTTCCGCCTCGGCGGCGACGAGCCGCGCGCCGAGCGCAGGGTGGACGTAGCGCTCGCCTTCGGCGACCGCGCGAACCGCGTCGACCACCTCGCTGTCGGCCGCCTCTTTGAGGACGTACCCGGCGGCGCCCGCCTCGAACGCCTCCCGGACGTAGCGCGGGTCGTCCTGCATCGAGAGCACGAGCACCCTCGCGTCGGGCGCCGCCTGGAGGACGGCGGGCATGCCCTCGATCCCGGTCTTGCCGGGCATCATCACGTCCATCAGAACGACGTCCGGGCGTCCCGAGATCGCCTCGAACACCGCGCGGTCGGCGGACGGTGCCTCGCCGACGACCTCGATGTCCGGCTCCGCCTCGAGCACGCGTCGGAGGCCCGCGCGGAGGATCGCATGGTCGTCCACGATCACCACGCGGATGCTCATCGGCGGCGCTCCCCTGCGTCCGCGGTCGCCGGCACCTCGGCCACGAGCGTCGTCCCGCGGCTCGGGGACGACTCGATCGTGAGGCGCCCGCCGACGAGCGCGACGCGCTCGCGCATGCCGGCGATCCCCAACGCGCCGTCGCGAAGCCCGGCCGGGTCGAAGCCCGTGCCGTCGTCCTCGACCACGACCACTGCCGCTGGACCTTTGCGCACGAGCGTGATGCTGACGTGGTCGGCGGACGCGTGCTTCACGACGTTCGTGAGCGACTCCTGCACGATGCGATAGAGGACGGTCTCGGCGTCCGCCGCGAGGCGTGTCCCGCCGAGCTCCGCCGCGACGTCGACCGCCGGGCCCGACTCCGAGACCGTCGCCGCGAGGCGCTCGACGGCGGGCACCAGCCCGAAGTCGTCGAGCGCGCTCGGCCGCAGCTCGACGGCCAGCCTGCGGACGTCCTGGAGCGTGGCGACGACGAGGTCGCGAAGATCGGCGGCGGCGGCCCGGGCCTCGTCGGTCTCCACGGCGTCCTCGAGCTGCCGCAGCCCGAGCAGGATCGACGCGAGTGCCTGGCCCGTCTCGTCGTGAAGCTCGCGGGCGAGGCGCGCGCGCTCGAGCTCCTGCGCCTGGACGACGCGCCGGAGTGAATCGCGAGTGACGCGCTCGGAGAGATCGACGGCGATCGCCGCGCGCGCGACGAGGGACTCGGCGAGCCGGACGTCCGCATCGTCGAAGCGCGGATCCGGGGCGAGCTTGTCGTGCACCACGACGACACCGAACGGGCGGCTGCGCACCGAGAGCGGGAGGTAGATCGCGGTCGTCACGCCGAGCTCCCGCGCGATCTGCTGGTCGACCTCGGGATCGTCGACGACCGCGTCCACGCGCTCCGTGTGGCCGCGCTCGAGGACCCGTCCGGTCTTCGTCGTGCTCAGCGCCAGCTCTCTGCCCATGGCGTCGTCGCGTCCGGCGGCCCCGACGACGCGGAGCGAGCCTTCGGCGTCCGGCAGGGCGATGAGGACGATGCGCGCCTCGACGAGCTCCTGCATGCGCCGCGCGACGAGGCCGAGGAGCGGCTCCAGCTCGACCTCCGACGCGAGCGCGGCCCCGATCTCGTTCAGCGTCTCGAGCTGCCTGAGCCAGTGGTTCGACGACGCGTAGAGGCGGGCGTTCTCGATCGCGACCGCGGCCTGTGCGGCGAGGAGCTGCGTGAGCTCCTCGTCCTCCGACGTGAACTCGGCGCCGTGCGCCTTCTCGGTGAGATAGAGGTTCCCGAACGCGATCCCACGTAGGACGATCGGGACGCCGAGAAACGTCAGCATGGGTGGGTGGTTGGCCGGAAACCCGACCGAGCGGGGATCCGCCGCGATGTCGCGGAGGCGGAGCGGGTGCGCGTCGCGGATCAGCACGCCGAGGATGCCGCGCCCTCGCGGCAGCTCGCCGATGGCCGCGTAGGTCTCGGCGTCGATCCCTGTGGTGAAGAACCGCTCGAGCCTATGCCCGGCCCGGTCGACCACGCCGAGCGCCGCGTAGCGAGCCTCGGTCAGCTGGGCCGCGGTCTCGACGGTCCGCTGGAGCAGCGCGTCCAGGGAGAGCTCCGAGGAGAGCGCGATGCCCGCGTCGACGAGCGTGCGAAGTCGGTCGCCGGGCGCGGTCGTGTGGTCGGACTCGCGTGGGCCGTCCATCGCGTTCCGGTTCTAGCACCGATCGGCCGCTGGATTTCGCCGCAGCCATGCGGGTTCTCGCTGCTACCCTTGCGCGAGACCGCGATCGCGGCCGAGCGTGTCCTTCCTTCACGCCGAGCGGGGATCGCGGAGACGAGTCGACGAGAGGAGACCCATGGGCCTCACCAAGGAAGCCAAGCAGGACCTGATCACGAAGCACGGCAAGTCGGACCACGACACAGGCTCGACCGAGGTCCAGGTCGCGATGCTGACGCGGCGGATCGAGGAGCTCACCGAGCATCTGCGGACGCACCCGAAGGACCACTACTCGCGGCGCGGCCTCCTGAAGCTCGTGGGCCGGCGCCGCAGGTTCCTGGACTACCTGCAGCGCAAGGATCTCGAGGGCTACAGGGCCCTCATCAAGGAGCTCGGGCTCCGTCGGTAGGAGCCCGGCTGAGGAGACGGGAGGTGGACGTTTGATCGAGCCTCGCGCGGGCCGCGCGGAGCTTCATCAAACCTCCACCTTCCGCCACATCGGAAGAGGACGGATGGAGGACACGGAATGAGCACGATGCAAGCCGGGCGTCAGGCCACGGTTTCCGTCGACGTGGGCGCGAGCGACCTGCGCTTCGAGACGGGCAAGCTCGCGAAGCAGGCCGACGGCGCGGTGGTCGTCCGGAGCGGGGAGACGATGATCCTCGCGACGGCGGTCGGCCGGCCCGACGCCCGGCCGGATGCGGATTTCTTCCCGCTGACGGTCGACGTCGAGGAGCGGATGTACGCCGCGGGGAAGATCCCCGGCGGCTTCTTCAAGCGCGAGGGGCGCGCCACCGAGCGCGCGACGCTCACGGCGCGCATGATCGACCGCCCGATCCGGCCGCTGTGGCCGAAAGGCTTCAAGAACGAGGTGCAGGTGATCTGCACCGTGCTGTCGGCCGACATGGTCGTGCCGCACGACATCCTCGCGATCAACGGCGCCTCCGCGGCGCTCGCGATCTCGCCGCTGCCGTTCCTCGGCCCGGTCGGCGCGGTCCGCGTCGGGATGGTCGACGGCCAGATGGTCGTCAACCCGACCTTCCAGCAGATGGAGGAGTCGACCCTCGACCTCATCGTGGTCGGAACCCGCGACGCGCTGACGATGATCGAGGCGGGCGGCGACCAGGTGCCCGAGCAGACGCTGCTCGAGGCGTTCGAGCTCGCGCACGGCGAGATCATCCGGATCTGCGACGCGATCGAGGAGCTGGCCCGCGAGGTCGGGAAGCCGAAGTGGATCGACGTCGAGCTGAACGCAGAGCTCGCCGACCGCCACGGCGACGCCGTCGGCGCACGGATCGCAGAGGCAGGCCTCCGCGACGCCGGCGGGATCGTCGAGGAGCTCCTCGACGAGAGCGGCCCGACGATCTCGATGGACTCCAGCGAGGAGGACATCGTCCGCGAGACGCAGGTGCGCAACGGCCTGCAGGCGCTCCTCGAGTCGCGGCGGCTCGCCGCGGTCGAGCAGGTCGTCCGTGAGCAGTTCGAGGACGAGCTTCGCGCGCTGACCGACGCCGAGCAGGACTCGAAGGAGCTCAAGTCCCGCAAGCGGGAGATCCTCGTCGAGCGGATCCAGGAGGAGCTGCGGCTTCCGTTCCCGACGGGCGACAGCGAGGACGAGACGGCCAAGGACTCCGTCACGCGCTCGTACGTCAAGAAGGCCGCCGACGCGATCTACAAGGATCTCGTCCGGAAGAAGATCGCGGTCGACAAGCGCCGGCCCGACGG
The DNA here is from genome assembly GCA_035705535.1 of Gaiella sp. Lineage (GTDB taxonomy): Bacteria > Actinomycetota > Thermoleophilia > Gaiellales > Gaiellaceae > Gaiella. Next base: position 4,080 of record DASSVY010000118.1, read on the forward strand.
CCGAGGGGCGGAAGAGATCCGGCCGATCACGACCGAGGTCGACGTCGCGCCGCGCACGCATGGCTCGGCGCTGTTCACGCGCGGGCAGACGCAGATCCTCACGCTCTGCACGCTCGGCACGGCGAAGGAGCAGCAGCGGATCGACGATCTCTCGCTCGAGCAGGAGCGCCGCTACATGCACCACTACAACTTCCCGCCGTACTCGGTCGGGGAGACGGGCTTCATGCGCGGCCCGAAGCGGCGCGACATCGGCCACGGGGCGCTCGCGCAGCGGGCGCTCGAGGCGGTGATCCCGCCGATCGAGGACTTCCCGTACACGATCCGGCTCGTCTCCGAGACGCTCGAGTCGAACGGCTCGTCGTCGATGGGCTCGGTGTGCGGCTCGACGATGTCGCTGATGCACGCGGGCGTGCCGATCGCGGCGCCCGTCTCGGGGATCGCGATGGGGCTCGTCAAGGAGGGCGACGACTACGTCATCCTCACCGACATCCAGGGCGCGGAGGACCACCTGGGCGACATGGACTTCAAGGTCGCCGGCACCGCCGAGGGCATCACCGCCCTCCAGATGGACATCAAGATCACCGGCGTCACGCAGGAGATCATGCGCTCGGCCCTCGAGCAGGCGAAGCGCGCACGCGCGTTCATCCTCGACAAGATGCTGGAGACGATCTCGAGCCCGCGGGCGGAGCTCGCCGGGCACGCCCCGCGGATCTCGTCGATCCGCATCAACCCCGACTTCATCGGCATGGTGATCGGGAAGGGCGGCGAGACGATCCGCTCGCTCGAGGGGGACTACGACGTCCAGATCGACATCGAGGAGGACGGGACGATCCTCGTCTATGCGACGGAGGGCACGAACGCCGACGCGGCGATCTCGGCCATCCAGGCGATGACGAAGGAGCCCGAGGTGGGGGACACCTACACCGGGCGCGTCGTCAAGACGACCGACTTCGGCGCGTTCGTCGAGCTGAAGAAGGGCACCGACGGCCTGCTCCACGTCTCGAACGTCGGGCCGGGCCGCGTCGCGCACATCGAGGACGTGCTCACCCGCGGCGACACGCTCGACGTGATCGTCCAGGAAGTCGACAAGGAGCGCGGCCGAATCGGCCTCAAGCTCGTCGCGAAGCACGAGAACGGAGAGCTCGTCTCGCCGGAGACGCTCGTCGAGCGCGCGAAGGACGCTCCGCCCCGCGAGCCGCGTCCTCCGCGCGAGGACCGAGGCGGCCGCGGTGGTCGCGGCGGCGGCAGTCGTCGGCGCGACTGAACGCGAGGAGTCGCGGCGAGGAGGCCCCGGATCGAGGCCTCCTCGCCGCGTAGTGGGCTCTACCCGCCGACCGCTGTCAGGGCGTTCACCTGGCCGTGGCCGTTGAACGAGTTGTAGCCCGCGCCACCCGTGCACAGCTGCGGCGCCCCGTTGTCGACCGCTGGGAAGAACGCATAGATCGACAGGTCGGGAGGACAGCCGATCGGATCCGCGGTGTTCTGGAGTCGTGCCGCGATCGCTCCCGGTGACCCGACACCGCTGCTCGCGATCAGGGCCGCGACCCCGGCCACGTGCGGGGAGGCCATCGAGGTGCCCTGCGCATAGCAGTACAGCGCCGCTCCGTCGACCACCT
>DASSVY010000119.1:0-7818 GCA_035705535.1 Gaiella sp.
CGCGTACGACGGATGCGCTCCGCCCGGCGCGACGGAGACGGCGTCGAGCGTCCACGCGGGCAGGACGACCGCGCCCGGCCTCGGCTCGAGCACCTCGACCACCTCCTCGACCGTGACGACGGCTGCTCGCGCGGCGAGCACCGCCTCCTTCTGGATCCCGGTGATCCCCCAGAACTGGACGTTGCCCTCGCGGTCGGCCTGTTGCGCATGAATCACCGTGACGTCCGGCCGGAGCGCCGACACCGCCGTGAGCATCTCGCCCGTGAAGGGGCATGGGAGCTGGCGGATCGTGTCGGTATGCGCAACGAGATCGCTGCCCGCATAGCCCCGCATCACTGCGAACGGGAGGCCCGCTGCACCCGCCGCGTAGCGGTTCGCCATCCCCGCATGGCTGTGCTCCTCGAGCTCGATCGGCCGCGGCCAGCCGTTCTCGACCGCGTCCCGGAAGCGGTAGAGGCTGCCGACCCCGGGGTTCCCGCCCCAGGAGAACACGAGCCGCCGCACACGGCCCATCCCGATCAGCTGGTCGTAGAGGATGTCCGGTGTCATGCGGACGAGCGTCAGATCGGTGCGACCCTGCCGGAGGATCTCGTGACCGGCCGCGAAGGGGATCAAGTGGGTGAAGCCCTCGAGCGCGACGGTGCAGCCGTCGGAGATCGTTCGCTCGATCGCCTCGGCGAGCGGGACGATCTCGGCTTTGCGGGGGCGCTCGACCACGGTGTCCGGCGCGAGGCCCACGGTGGCCGAACGATAAGTGCGCGCGTGGGGCCGGTCAACCAAAATGTGCAGAATACGCACCGATGAACGGGGTCCGCACACTCCGTCATGACGTCTGCTCCCGCCTCGCGGGACGGGCGACCCGATGAGCGTCCGCATCGGAGCGAAGGTCCCGAACAGCGGGCCGCTGCCGGGCTCGATCGGGATCCCCCAGATGGCACGGGTTCTCGAGCAGGCGGGCTTCCAGTCGCTCTGGGTCGCCGACCACGTGGTGCTGCCGGCGGAGATCGGGTCCCGCTATCCCTTCGCCGCCGACGGCAAAGCCACGTGGTCGACGAAGGCGCCGTACTTCGACGCGGTCGTCGCGATTGCGCTGATCGCGAGCGCCACGGAGCGCGCGACGATCGGCACCGCGGTGCTCGTGCTCCCGCTGCGGAACCCCGTCGTCTTCGCCAAGCAGGCGGCGTCGCTCGACGTGCTCAGCGGCGGCCGGCTCGCGCTCGGGCTCGGGGCCGGATGGCTGCGCGAGGAGTTCGAGGCGCTCGGCGTCCCGTTCGACGCGCGCGGCAGGCGCCTCGTCGATGGCATCCGCATCCTCCGCGAGTGCTGGACCGGCACGTATCAGGAGGACATCGTCTTCTCGCCGACCCCGGTCGGCACGCTGCCCCTCTACGTCGGCGGCCACTCGGAGATCGCGTTGCGACGGGCCGGCGCGCTGGGCGACGGCTGGCTCGGGCAGCAGTCGCTCGACGCGATCGACACGCACGAACTCGAGGCCGCGCACGCGGCGATCACCCTCGCCGCGGCGGACGCAGGCCGCGACCCGACCCGCCTCCGTGTCGTGCTGCGGATCGTCGACTCCGCAGGCAGGAGCGACGAGGTCGCGCGCCGGCTCCCGGCGCTCGAGGCGGCGGGTGTCGACGAGGTGATCGTCGACCTCGACTGGGACGGCGATCCGACCGCCGACTACGCGCGGATGGCGGCGTGACGCGAACGGTCCTCGTCACGGGCGCGTCCCGGGGAATCGGCGCGGAGGCCGCGCGGGCCGTGGCGGCGGACGGCGCGAGCGTGATCGCGCACTACGGCTCGCACCGCGCGGGCGCGGAGGAGGCGGTCGCCGACCTGCCGGACGAGCGCAGGCTGCTCCTCCAGGCGGACATGGCGACGCCGGGCGCGGCCAGGGCGCTCTGGCGCGACGCGGTCGCCTGGCGCGGACGGGTCGACGTCCTCGTGGCCAACGCGGCGATCGCGCCCGAGACACCCTTCGACGGCACGGACGAGGCGTGGGACGCCGGGTGGGACGAGACGCTCCGCGTGAACGTCCTCGAGCCGGTCAGCCTGATCCGCGAGGCCGTGAACCACTTCCGCGAGCACGGCGGCGGGATCGTGATCACGCTGTCGAGCTGGTCGGCGCAGCAGGGGTCGGCGATCCCCTCGCTCCCGGCGTACGCGGCCTCGAAGGCCGCGGTGAAGGCCGTCACGCAGACGGTCGCCCGTGCCTACGCCGCCGAGGGCGTCCTCGCATACGTCGTCGCGCCGGGGATCGTGCGAACGCGGATGTCGGAGATCTCGGCCACGTCGCGGGGCGGGATCGAAGCCGTCAACGCGTTCCTGGCGATGGGCGAGATGGTGCCCGCGGCGGAGATCGGCGAGGTGATCGCGTTCCTCGCGAGCGGGAAGTGCCGCCACCTGAGCGGCGCGACGATCGACGTCAACGGCGCGACCTACGTGCGCTGACGGGCGGCGAGATGGAGATCAGGCGGATCGACGTCTACGCGGTTCGCTATCACCACGCGGCCGGGCCGTTCGTCATGTCGGGAGGGCGGGTCTCGACCGAGCAGGACGGGACGGTGGTCCGGCTCGAGACGGACGACGGGCTCGTCGGCTGGGGCGAGCAGTGCGTCGTCACCCCGACGTACTCCGACGGCTACGCGCCGACCACGCAGGCCGTGCTCGGCCTCCTCGCCCCCGCGCTGCTCGGCGCAGACCCACGGCGCACCGACGTGGCCTACGCCCGCCTGGACGCGGCGACGAAGGGCTACCGGTACGCCAAGGCCGCGCTCGACATGGCCTGCTGGGATCTGCTCGGCCGGGCGACCGGCCTCCCCGTCGCCGACCTCCTCGGCGGGATCCACACGGAGGTGTTCCCGCTCTACACCGGGATCGGCATCGCCGCCCCCGGCGAGATGCGGGACCGGTGCGCGGCTGCGCTCCAGGCCGGGTATCGCCGCGTCCAGCTCAAGGTGGGGACCGGCGTGCGCGAGGACGTCGAGCGGATCGAGGCGTGCCTGGAGGTGCTCGGCGACGCCGAGCTCGTGATCGCGGACGCCAACGCCTGGTGGACGCAGGCGGACGCGGCGCGCGTGATCGCCGCCCTGGAGCACGTCGACTTGATGATCGAGCAGCCGTGCGCGTCGCTCGAGGAGTGCGCGCTCCTCCGCAGCACGACCGGCCATCCGTTCGTCCTCGACGAGAGCCTGCTGGAGCTCGGCGACATAGTGAAGGCCCGCGCGGCCGGGGCGGTCGACGCGGTTCGGCTGAAGCTCTCGCGCCTCGGCGGCATCACCCCCACGCGGCGTGCGCGCGATCTCGCCGCCTCGTTCGGCCTGCCGATCACCGTCGAGGACACCGGCGGCGGCGACCTCGTCTCCGCCTCGACGGCGCATTTTGCGGCATCGACCCCTCCGCGACTCCTCCTCGGCGGCTACCTCCCGGGTGAGATGGCCGCGGAGCGCATCGCGAGCGGCACGCCCGAGCCCGAGAACGGGTCTGCCCGGGTGCCGACCGGCCCCGGCCTGGGAATCGAGGTGCACGAGGAGGCGCTCGGCGAGCACCTCCTGCGTATCGAGTGACGTTCGCATTGCGGCCGGGCGGCCGTCCTGCGTACAGTGGTGGGAATGACGGTCTCCGTCGCGCCTGCCGCCGACCGCGTGAGGTCCCGTCTCCGCGACCCCGAGCTCTTTCGCGACGACCTGTTCGTCGACGGCGCGTGGGTGGCGAGCTCCGATGCAGCGCGGCTCGAGGTGGTCGACCCCGCCGACGGCCTCCCGCTCGGCTCCGTCGCCAGCGCGACGCGCGACGACGTCCGACGCGCGATCGACGCCGCGGCGTCCGCTCTCCCGGCCTGGTCGGCGCTGTCGGCGAAGGAGCGCTCCGCGATCCTGCGCAGGTGGTTCGACCTCATGGTCGAGTCGGCGGACGACCTCGCGGTGATCCTCACGGCAGAGCAGGGCAAGCCGCTCGCCGAGGCGAAGGGCGAGATCCTCTACGGCGCAGCCTTCGTCGACTGGTACGCCGAGGAGGCGAAGCGGATCTACGGCGAGACGATCCCCGCGAACACGACGAGCCGCCGGATGCTCGTCCTCAAGCAGCCGATCGGCGTGTGCGCCGCGATCACGCCGTGGAACTTCCCGATGGCGATGATCACGCGCAAGGCCGGGCCGGCGCTCGCCGCAGGCTGCACGATGGTGCTCAAGCCCGCGAGCGCGACGCCGTTCTCCGCACTGGCGCTCGCGGAGCTCGCCAGGCGAGCAGGCGTGCCGCCCGGCGTGTTCGCGGTCGTCCCCGGCGCGTCGTCCGTGGTCGGCGACGAGCTGGCGAGAAACGCGACCGTGCGCAAGCTGACCTTTACCGGCTCGACCGAGGTCGGCCGCGAGCTGATGGCGAAGTGCGCAGGGACGATCAAGAAGGTCTCCCTGGAGCTCGGCGGCAACGCACCGCTCCTCGTCTTCGACGACGCCGACCTCGACGCGGCGGTCGACGGCGCGATCGCCTCGAAGTTCCGCAACACCGGCCAGACCTGCGTCTGCGCGAACCGCCTGCTCGTCCAGGACGGGATCCACGACGCGTTCGTCGAGCGTCTCTCCGAGGCCGTGCGAGCGCTCAACGTCGGCAACGGGTTCGAGGATGGTGTCGAGCAGGGCCCGCTGATCGACGACCACGCGGTCGCGAAGGTCGAGGAGCACATCGCCGACGCTCTTGCGCAGGGCGCCGCGGTCGCCGCGGGCGGAGCGCGGCACGAGCTCGGCGGGACGTTCTTCGAGCCGACCGTGATCACCGGCGCCACTCCGGGGATGCGCGTCGCGCACGAGGAGACCTTCGGCCCTCTGGCGCCGGTCTTTCGCTTCGGCGACGAGGCCGAGGCGATCGAGCTGGCGAACGCGACGGAGTTCGGGCTCGCCGCGTACCTGTTCACCCGTGACGTCGGCCGCGTCTGGCGTGTCGGCGAGGCGCTCGAGTTCGGGATCGTCGGCGTCAACACGGGCGTGTTCTCCTACGAGGGCGCGCCGTTCGGCGGCGTCAAGCAGTCGGGGATCGGGCGCGAGGGCTCGCGTCACGGCATCGACGAGTTCCTCGAGCTCAAGTACCTCTGCCTCGACGGCATCGACCGCTGACCGCCGCGCATCGCCGCCCGGATTGCCGAAGGGCGAGGCGATGCGTTACCGTCGGAAGCGCACTTCCGCGCCGTCTCGGAGCGGTGCGCATCGATCACTGGAAACGGTCGTTGTGACGCTCGAGCGCGAGAGCCCGATCACCCAGACCAGCAGCGTCATCGCACGCAGAACCGTCGACGCGACGGGCCTCGCCGCGCTCCCGAGCGTTCTTGACACCGGTATCACGCTCGTCCACTATCCGGACACTCGGCCACTATGCGTACGCCGCTCCCGACGATGAACGAGCCTCTCCCAACGGCTTCGCCGGCAGCGGAGCACCCACCATCCCGCCCGGACGTCGTCGTCCGGCTCGAGGGGATCCGCAAGTCGTTCGGCAAGAACGAGGTGCTCCACGGCGTCGACCTGAGCGTCCATCAGGGCGAGCATGTCGTCATCTTCGGTCCGTCCGGGTCGGGCAAGTCGACGCTCCTGCGGACGATCAACCTGCTGGAGGAGCCCAACGAAGGCTCTGTCCGCATCTTCGGCGTCGAGTACGGGCCAGGCTTGACGCGGGGCGGTCCCCGGGGCAGCGCGATCGAGCTGCGGCGGCAGGTCGGGATGGTGTTCCAGCAGTTCAACCTCTTCCCGCACCTGACCGCGCTTGGCAACGTCGCGCTCGCGCTCCGGACGACGAAGCGCATGGGCCGTGCCGAGGCGGAGGAGCGCGCGGCGCGGTCGCTCCAGCAGATGGGCCTGTTGCGCTGGGCCGCCCATTTCCCCGCCGAGCTGTCGGGCGGCCAGCAGCAGCGCGTCGCGATCGCGCGTGCGCTGAGCCTCGACCCGAAGGTGATGCTCTTCGACGAGCCGACCTCCGCCCTCGACCCCGAGCTCGTCGGCGAGGTGCTCGGCGCGATGCGCCTCCTCGCCGAGTCGGGGATGACGATGGTGATCGTCACGCACGAGCTCAACTTCGCCCGCGAGATCGGGGACTTCATGGTGTTCATGGACGAGGGCCTGATCGCCGAGTCAGGGCAGCGCGGGTTCCTCGACCGGTGCGAGAACCCGCGCACGAGACAGTTCATCGCGGCGGTGCTCTAGGTGGACCTCGTCGCGAACTACGACTGGTCGCTCGTCTGGGAGCACCGGAGCGAGCTCCTCCACGGCCTGCTCACCGCTCTCGAGGTCGCCGCTGTCGCGCTCGTGATCTCCACCGCGATCGGGCTGCTCCTCGCGCTCGCGCGGATGGGCAGGCCGCCGCTCTCGTGGCTCGCGGTGATCTACATCAACGTCTTCCGCGGCGTCCCCGCGCTCGTGAGCGTGATCTGGGTCTACTTCGGGGTCTCGCTGCTGATCGGGATCAGCTTCACCGTCTTCCAGGCCGGTGTGATCGCGCTCACCCTGCTGTACAGCGCGTTCATCGCGGAGATCTATCGCTCGGCGCTCGGCGCGATCCCGCGCGGCCAGCGCGAGGCGGGGCTCGCGCTCGGTATCCATCCCGTCCGCGTCTTCGCGCGCGTGATCCTGCCGCAGGCGACGAAGATCGCGATCCCCAACATCGGCAGCATGTTCATCGGGATGGTGAAGGACACGTCGACCTTCACCGTGATCGGGCTGCTGGAGGTCGTGCGGGTGACGCAGAACCTCAACTCGACGACCTTCCAGCCGTTCGTGCTGTACACCGCCGCCGCCGCGCTCTACGTCGTGGCCGCGTTCGGGATCGACCTCCTGTTCCGGACGATCGAGAAGCTCCTCGCGACCCCGCCGTCGGGCCGCGTGGCACGAGCAGTCTCGCGTCGTCGTCGCAAGCGCCTCGAGGCGGTGATGCTGCGGCTCGAGTCCGCGTCGAGCAGGACGTGAGGGGAATTGCAGTCGGTGTGTAGACCAAAGGAGGAGGAAGCAGACGTGGTACGCAGACGCAGTAGGTGGGCTGGTCTCGCGGCACTCGCCGCCGTCCTCGCGGCCGTGTCCGTCGCGGTCGGTGGCGCCACCGCGGGCAACAACGCGGCGAACCCGCTCCGGTTGAACAGCCCCGGAACGCTCGTCGTGGGCATGAACCTCCAGTACCCGCCCCAGATGTACCTCGACAAGAGCGGCAACCCGGCGGGCTACGACGTGATGATGCTGAAGGCGCTCGCCAAGCAGATGAAGGTCAAGCTGAAGATCCAGAACCTGGACTTCAACGGTCTCATCCCGGGTCTCGTCTCGAAGAAGTTCGACATGGTCTCCGTCGGGCTCACCGCGACCCCGGAGCGGAAGAAGGCGATCAGCTTCAGCCGGCCGTACGTCCCGTACGCGCAGGTTCTCGCCGTGCGCCCGGACGACACGACGCCTGCGACGATCGCCGCGTGGAACAGCTCGGACAAGACGATCACGTCGCTCCAGGGGTCGACCGCGGAGCAGCGGGTGCAGAGCCAGTTCCCGAACGCGTCGTCGAAGTCGTTCCCCGACCAGAACGCGGCGTTCCTCGAGGTCGCGACCGGTCGCGCGGACGCGATCGTCGTCGAGAACTACCTGGTCGCGCAGTTCAACAAGTCGAATCCCGGCAACAAGCTCAAGCTGGCGCCGTTCAAGCGACCGCTCACGGTCGAGTACGGCTCCTGGGCGGTGCAGAAGGGCAACACGCCTCTCGCCGGCTATCTGAGCAAGTTCATCTGCAAGGCCCAGAACAACGGCACGCTCGGCCGCTTCTACCAGAAGGCGGAAGGCACGCCGCTGCCCCCGATGCCGC
>DASSVY010000120.1:0-3442 GCA_035705535.1 Gaiella sp.
GCAGGCAGCACCTCGTGCTGCGCCTGCGTCGTCCGGGCGACCACGTTCGCGAGCGGATCCCCCGAAGCGGAGGCGGGAATCCGGCCCGCCTCGGCGAAGCTCGGGTTTCGCTCCCCGAACGGCGCCTGCGCGATCGTGTAGCGAAGCCCGTCGTCCGCGAACCCATTGAACAACCGCGGCAGCGCGGCGAACAAGAAGCTCGTCGCCGCGACGAGCACGAGCATCGTCAGCGCGGGGCCGGGGTCGAGCCGGAGCCGACGCGCGAGCAGAGAGGCGCCGCCGGCCGCCATCGCCAGCGTGTGCCCGCCACGCCGTCCGCTGTCTCTCGCGTGCGCGACGCTCATCGGGCGGTCGGCGCCCCTTCCCCGCCGCGGAGCGCCGGCGCGAGACGCAGGCGCCGGACAACCTCGACCTGGACGAGGCCGATTGCCGCGAGGGCGGCGAGCAGGACGAGCTCGAGCAGCAGAACCGTCGTCCACGGAACGACGAGCCGGACGGGAGGCACCGGCGCCGCTCCCGCGGCGCCGAGCGCCACGTCGGGCAGGACCAGCCGCGACACGAGCAGCCCGAGCACCGCCCCTCCGACGAGGCTCGCGACGACGACCAGGGCGGTCTCGAGACCGACGAGCCACGTCAGCTCGCCCCGGCGGAGGCCGAGCGAGCGCAGCACTGCGAGCTCCACCGTGCGCGACCTGGCCTCCGCGGCGGCATTGGCCGCGAACCCCGCGGCGGCGAACAGCGCGGCGACGACGAAGCCGAGCGCCAAAGCGCCGATCACGCCGACCGCGACGGGATCGTCGAGCGCAGCCTGCTCGTCGGCGCTGCGTGAGACCGCCGTGATGCTCCGAAACGGCGCCGCGCGCAACCGCTCCGCGACGCGGCGGTCGTCGGGCACGGCGAGCCACCACTCGGCCGGCTGGACGGCGGACTGATCGGCGGCGAACGCGCTCGCGACGAACGTCGGCAGGTCGGCGACGATCGCAGGGGTCTCCGGCGCGAGGGTCGGGAAGCGGTGGAACGAGCCGACGATCTCGACGCTTCGCGTCCCGGCGGACAGCGCGAGCGGAAGCGTGTCGCCAACCGAGGCGTCGACCGCGTCGAGGAACGAGTCGCTCGCGAGGACGGGAATCGTCTTCGGGAGCGTGTCCCGCCCCGGCCGCAGGACGATCTGCGCGGTCGAGCGCTCCTGACCGAAGCCGAACTGCGGCGGCGGCCCGGCGGCTGTCGAGCCGGTGCTGGCGACTGCCTCGAGCCTGCCGCCATTCGTCGAGACGCGACCGATCGTCGGCGCGAGATACGAGTAGTCGAAGCCCACCGCAGAGCCGGTCCAGCCATTCCCGAGCGCGACCGGACGCCAGCCTGCGGAGGGGCCGGAGGCCGTCTCCAGCGAGCGCACGTCGAGCGCGACCCGGCGGTCGGAGACCGAGCCGGGCTGCACGTCGAGCTCGAGACCCACGATCGACAGCGGATACGAGGGCCGCGCCAGGCTGCCGTCGGGAAGCCGGTACGCGAGCTCGATCTCGTGCCGCGCCTCGCGGCCGGGAACGGAGGGGAAGCGGTAGATGTGAAGCAGCCCGTCGCCGTCGCGCAGGTAGAGGAACACCGAGGGCCGTTCGCCATTGGCGTTGTTCTCGAGGTCGAGTCGCATCGTGATCGCCAGGCGCGCGGGCCGGCCCGGGAGCGCCGCCCCCGCAAGGGCCCCGCGTCGCTCGACGAGCGGCCGGAGCAGGTCGCCGAGCCTGCTCCCTGCGAAATCGTCCCGGACCTGCACCACGCGGTCGGCGCGGTCAGCGTCGAGCGCGAGCAACGCGGCCGTCTCGACGCCGCCACTCCCGATCGCGAAGCTGTCGGTGACGGCGGGGAGCGCCTCACTTGCTCCGAGCCAGGCGTAGCTGGAGGCAAGGTCGACTGTGGGAGGCGCCTCGGGTATCCCGGACGGCTCGACCCGCACGTCGGCGCCTGCGGCGTGGCGCGCCTGGTCGATCTGGGAGCGGTGCCACGTGCTCGCGTACGTCGTCGCGAAGACGCCGATCGCGACCGCGAGGACGAGCAGGAGCACCGAGCGCGAGTAGGCGCGGGGGCGTCGCGCGAGCTGCCAGAAGCCGAGCGCCGAGACGGCGCCGCGCGACCCGGGCGTGAGCCGTTCGACGAGCGTCGCAGCGAGCGGCACCGCTCTCAGCGAGAGCAGCGCCCCCGCGAGCAGCAGCACGGCGGGCGCGGCGACGAGGAACGGATCGATGCCGAGGCTCCCCTCATGCGAGACGAGCGTCCCGTGGTAGCGGCGGAGCTGCCAGTACGCGAGCAGCGCGAGCGCTGCAAGCACGAGGTCGAGATGCGCGCGCTGGGCGAGACCTGCGAGCGCCGAGCGGCTCCGCTCCCGCGCAACCGAGACGCGCCGCGCCCGCAGGGCCGGAAGCGCGAGCCCGAGGATGCAGACGATCCCCGCCGCCGCGGCGAGCAGGTAGGACGTGGTCGTTACATGCGGCTCGAGGTGCACGCCGACATCCGCGAGGGGGCCGACGTGGTTGAGCGCCCGAAGCGAGCCGGCCGCCAGCCACGGCGCGAGGACGACCGCGGGCACCGCGATGAGGGTTGCCTCGACGAGGGCGAGCCCGGTGATCTGCAGCGCCGTCCCCCCGCGCAGCCGGAGGGTCTCGGTCACGCAGTAGCGTCGTTCGAGCAGGAGCGCGGTCGTCACGATCAGCCCGTACGCGGCGAGCAGCGCGAGCTGGATGAACGGCACGAGCACCCCGGCTCGCGCGAGATGCAGCGAGTGGTCCGCCTCGTCCAGGACTCTCGGGAGGTTCGTCTGGACGTCGATCTGCTGCCCGGCCGGCCGGCCCTCGTTGAGACGTGTCGAGAGGCTCGACAGCCGTCGCCTGACGGCGGCCGCCCGATCGAGCGTGAGTCGGCCCGTGTCCGGCTCGAGACGCCAACGGAGGCTCTGGTCCCGGAGCCCCAGCGCGTCGAAGCTCTCGCGCGTCGTGACGAACGGCCCGGCGCCCGCGGTCGCCACCGGGTCGCCCCACCAGAACGCCGCGGCGGTGCGCTCTGGGACGTACGTGCCGACCACGCGGGCGGCCACGCGATGCGTCGGGTCGAGCCGGCTCTGCGCCTCGATGTCGTCGCCGACGCGGAGCCCGAGGTCGGAAGCGACCGTGGTCGGCAGCGCGACCTCCACCGGGCTCTCCCGTGTCGCGGGCCAGCGGCCGGCCGCGAGCGCGGCGTGCGCCGTGAGGTCGTCGAAGAAGCCGAACGCGATCGTGCCGCGCTCCGTGCGAAACGGCTCGGACTCGCCGCTCGCGAACGTCGCCACCGGCACGCCCCGGAACGTCTCGCCGACGAGCTCGCGCACGTGTCCGTCGAGGCCGCTCTCGTCGCCGCCCGCGAAGACGTCGACCGCGAGCTGGACGTTCGCGTCCTCCACCGGAACACGTGCGAG
>DASSVY010000121.1:0-16649 GCA_035705535.1 Gaiella sp.
CCCGTGCGAGCTCCGCGAGCTCCGCGAGCTCGTCCTCGTCGTCGGCGCCGTGCGGAAGGACCGCGAGCAGCAGCCCGCGCTCGGGTTCCTGTTCGAGCGTGCGCTCGGAATCGGCGAGCGGCATGGCGGGAAGTATGCCCCTCGCCCCTCCGCCGGTAGGCTCGGCCGGCGTGAACGACCTCGCCGACCGCCTCGCCCGACGCACGTTGGAGCTCGTCGACGTGCCCTCCGAGAGCCTGCACGAGGCCGCCATCCGCGAGCGTCTCCGTGCGCTTGCCCCCGCTTCGTTCGCTTCGGTGTTCGAGGGAGACGAGGCGTTCTTCTGGGCACGGGAACGGCGGCCCGAGATGCCGTTCCTCGTGCTCGCGGGCCACTACGACACCGTTCCGGCCCAGGACAACCTCCCCGGGCGAGTCGAGGGCGGAGCCGTGCACGGATGCGGAGCGAGCGACATGAAGGGGGGCGTCGCGGTCGCGCTCGAGCTCGTCCGGGACCTTGCCCAGAGTGAGCCCGGCCCGATCGACGTCGGACTGCTGCTCTTCGGACGCGAGGAGCTCCCGCCCGAGCACAACCCGCTTCCCGCGCTGTTCGACGGCTGCCCACTGGTCCGGGAGGCGGATCTCGTGGTCCTGCTGGAGCCGACCGACCTGACGATCCAGGCCGGATGCCTCGGGAACCTCTCCGGTCGGGTGACCTTCAGGGGTGTCAGCGGGCACTCCGCGCGGCCGTGGCTCGCCGAGAACGCGATCCACGCGGCCATCGAGGGGCTGGCCAGGGTCGCGACGCTCGAGCGTCGCGAAGCCGTGATCGACGGTCTGCCCTTCTACGAGGTCGCCTCGGTCACCCGCATCGCGGCCGGGCTGGCCGACAACGTCATCCCCGACACAGCGGTTGCCACCGTCAACCTGCGGTATGCACCGGATCGCACGCCCGGGGATGCGGAGGAACTGCTCCGCTCCCTCGTTCCCACCGACGCGGACGTGGAGATCCTCGGGAACTCGGCGCCGGGGGCCGTTGCCGTGGACACGGCCCTGTTGCGGGCCCTGCAGGCAGTCGGAGGCTTTCCGATCGAGCCGAAGCAAGCCTGGACGAACGTCGCGGACTTCACGGCGCGCGGGATCCCGGCCGTGAACTTCGGGCCGGGCGCGACACGGTACGCGCACCGCCGCGACGAGCTGGTCGAGATCGCGTCGCTCGAGCGGGCGTACGCCGCGCTGCGGGGCGTCGCGCTCGGCGAGAGCAGCGTCGTCTAACGTCACGGCGTGCCGCTCTCACCGACGCTCCGGGCGCAGACGACGTACCCCTTCGTCCGCCTCAACGAGGCCGCCGACGCGCGCAGGGCGCAGGGCCTCGAGGTGATCGACTTCGGGATGGGAGACCCTCGCGAGCCCACCGACCCGGCGATCCTGCAGGGCCTCCGCGACGGCGTCCGCGAGCGGATGGGCTATCCGGCCGCCCCGGGGCTGCCGGAGCTCCGCGAGGCGATCGCGGGCTGGGTCGGGCGTCGCTACGGGGTGCACCTCGACCCCGATCGTCAGGTGATCCCGACCCTCGGCTCGAAGGAGGCGATCTTCTCGCTCGCCCAGGTCGTGCTCGACGTCGACGGTGGGCGCGACACCGTCGTCGTGACGGAACCCGGCTATCCGGTGCCCGCGCGAGGCGCCGCGTTTGCCGGCGCGCGCGTGGTCGAGCTGCCGCTGCTCGAGCGGAGCGGCTTTCTTCCCGAGCTCGACGCCGTCCCGGACGAAACCTGGGAGCGCGCCGCGCTCGTGTGGTTGAACACTCCGAACAACCCCACCGGCGCGGTCGCGCCGCTCGCCCTGCTCGAGCGGCTCGTCGAGCTCGCCCGCGATCACGGATTCGTCTTCGCGAGCGTCGAGGAGTACAGCGAGCTCTGGTTCTCCGAGCCACCTCCGTAGGCGCTCGAGCTGCCGGACTGGTCGAACGTCCTCGTGCTCAACACGCTCTCGAAGCGCTCCTCGATGACCGGCTTTCGCAGCGGCTTCGCCGCGGGCGATCCGGAGTTGATCGCCGCTTTGCGTCACTTCCGACCCAACGTCGGGACTGCGCCGCAGGAGTTCGTCCAGCGCGCCTCCGTCGTCGCGTGGGGCGACGAGCGGCACGTCCTCCGGATGCGTGACGCCTACGCACGGAAACGCGCCCTCCTCCTCGACGTGCTCGACCGGAAAGGCCTTCGCGACGCCGGTGGGCCGGCGACCATGTACCTCTGGATCGCGGCGCCGCCCGGCGAGACCTCGGAGGAGCACGCCGCGCGTCTCCTCGAGCACGGCGTGCTCGTTGCGCCGGGCTCCTATCTCGGGCCGTCGGGCGAGGGGTACGTCCGTTACGCGCTGGTCCCGACCGAGGAGGAGTGCGTGCGAGCGGTCTCGATCCTGGAGGATGCGCTCTGATGGAGCTGCGAGCTCGAATCGAGGCGCTCTGGGAAGAGGGCCGCGTGGACGAGGGCCCGATCGTCGAGACGATCGAGCTGCTCGACCGCGGCGAGTTACGTGTCGCAGAGCCCGGCCCGGACGGGTGGACGGTCAACGAGTGGGCGAAGAAGGCCATTCTTCTCTACTTCCGCCTTCGCAAGGTCGAGCCGATGGAGGTCGGTGGACTCCGCTACCTGGACAAGATCCCGGTGAAGCGTGTCGACCCCGCTCTCGGCGTGCGGGTCGTCCCGCCCGGAGTCGCACGGCACGGCTCGTTTCTGAGCGAGGGGGTCGTGTTGATGCCCGGCTACGTCAACATCGGCGCCTGGGTCGGCCCGCGAACCATGGTCGACACGTGGGCGACGGTCGGCTCCTGTGCTCAGATCGGCGCCGACGTCCACCTCGCCGGCGGCGTCGGCATCGGCGGGGTGCTCGAGCCTCCGCAGGCCGCCCCGGTGATCGTCGAGGACGGCGCCTTCGTCGGCTCCCGCGCGGTCATCGTCGAGGGCGTTCGCGTCGGCGCAGGCGCCGTGATCGGGCCGAACGTCGTCCTCTCGGCGAGCGTCCCGATCATCGACGTCACAGGCCCGGAGCCCGTCGAATACCGCGGTGTCGTCCCGCCCCGCAAAGTCGTCCTCCCGGGCGTGCGGCAGAAGCAGTATCCGGCCGGGACGTTCGGGCTCCAGTGCGCGCTGATCGTGGGCGAGCGTAGCGCGTCGACCGACCTCAAGACGTCCTTGAACGACGTGCTGCGCGAGTTCGAGATCGCCGGCTAGAGACCCGTCGTTCCCACGCAGATCTCCTCCGCCGGGCCCGTCAGGACGACCGCCGACCCCGAGATCGCGACCAGGAGCTCCCCTCCGGGCATCGACACGCGGACGGGGCTGTCGCACCAGCCCCGCACGACCGCGGCCGCGCCGACCGCGACGGCAGACGATCCGGAGGCGCTCGTCTCCCCCGCTCCGCGTTCCCAGACGAGCGCACTGACCACGCTCCTCGAGACGGGGCTCGCGAGCTGGACGTTCGTGCGTCCCGGGAACCGCTGGTGCACCTCGAGCGCCGGCCCGATGCGAAGCAGGTCGTCCCGCGACAGGACATCGCGGAGAACCACTGCATGAGGATTCCCGACCTCGACCGGGACGAAGTCGATGCGCTCGCCGGCGAGGTCGACCGCCTCGTCGTCCCCGACATGTGCGTCGCCGATCTCCTGGCGCACGAGCCCCTCCCCCGTCTTTGCGGACGGGATCCGTCTTCCGGCCGTCTCGATCACCACCTGCGCGAGGCCGCTGTTGCGGAGGAGCCAAGCCGCGGCGATCCGGGTCCCGTTCCCCGACATCTCCGCGGTCGAGCCGTCGGGGTTCCAGATCGCGACCTCCGCCCTCGTGCCGTCGTGCGCAAGCACCTCGAGGATGCCGTCGCTGCCGATACCGGTCCGGCGATCGCAGAGCCTGCGGACTCGGTCAGCCGTCAGCGCGCCGGTATCGGGCTGCGTCACGAGCACGTACGCGTTGCCGAGCGCGTGCCACTTCTCGAACCGCATCGCGAGGAGGCTAGATGATGGATTCAAGTTAGGCGCGAACCGGATGACGCCCCGGACGCGGCGCCGGCTTGGCCCGCTCGTTCACGGCACGTACCACCCGTAACGCCGTGGACGACCACGCCGCCGGCTTGGTCTGGGACGCCTCGTACGTTACGTCCATCTCGAATCAATCATCTAGCTGATGCCGGGCTCCACTTCGGGGCGGGTGAAGACGTCGGTCGCGATCCGCTCGGGTGCGCGCTCACCGTCCAGCAGGACGATGCCCGGGATCCGTCGCATCCACTTTTCCTGGTACCGCGCGTAACGCCTCGTCCGGGTGACGACGCGCTCGAAAGCCTCGTCCCGGTCGAGCGACGCGATCTCCCGCAGCCCCAGGGCCTTCTCGACGGTGCGCGACAGCGGCTGGTCGAGGGCGGCTCGGACCTCGTCGACGACACCCGACTCGAACATCTGCTCGGCCCGCGCCCGGATCCGGCGGTCGAGCTCTTCGCTCGAGAGCACGAGCCCGACGACGAGGGTCGGCCGGCGGGTCTCGGCGCTCCAGAGCCGGTCGACCGTGCGGGCGAGCGAGGCGCCCGACTCCGACAGCGCCAGCGCGCGGACGAGGCGCTGCCTGTCGTTGGGGTGCACGACGGCCGCCGCGGCCGAGTCCCGCTTCGCCAGGAGCGCGTGCGCGGCGCGTGCGTCCTCGTCGACCGCCCGCTCCACACGTGCCAGGGTCGCGTCGTCGACGGCAGGTGGCAGCTCGAGGTCCGTCAGCGCCGCGCGGAGATACAGCCCCGTGCCACCCGTCACGACGGCGGCCCCGTGCTCGGCGACGAGCGTGTCTATCTCAGCCTGTGCGAGCGGAGCGAACTCGCCGACGGTGATCTGCTCGTCGAGCGCGCGGAATGCGACGAGCCGGGTGCGCGTCGAGGGCTGATTCGTGAGGATCGGCAGGCCGCGGTACACCTGCAGCGCATCGACCGAGACCACCTCTGTCCGCATTCGCGCCGCGATCGCCTCCGCGACTGCGCTCTTGCCGGAGGCGGTCGGCCCGAACACGGCGATCACCTCTGCGCGATGCTCGGCGGCGTCGCTCACCTCAGCTCGCGTGCGTCCTCGCGGGCCATGTCCCGAGGGGCCAACGTTCGGGCCACCGGCCTCCTCCCCACGCCTCGAGCCTAACGGCGAAACACGGACACGAGCATGCCGTGTCCGTGTCGGATGTGTGCCGATCGCCCCACACCGCCACGAGAAGGATCAGGCTGCAACGAAAGACTGAGCTCGCCCACGAAGCGTGGTCGATGTCGCGCCCTCGATCAGCACAGGGACAAGCTCGCCCGCCTGCGCCTCGCCGGCGAAGTTGACCGTCGTGTTCCGCCGGGTGCGACCGCGGAGGAGCGCCGAATCCGTGCGGCTCGGCCCCTCGACGAGAACCTCCTCGACGCGTCCGATCCGCGCGGCGTTCCGCTCGGAGGCGATGCGCTGCACCACCTCGACGAGGCGCTCCATGCGCTCGCGCTTCACGTCGTCCGGCACCTGAGCCGGCATCGTGGCAGCCTCGGTGCCGGCCCGCGGCGAATACACGAACGTGAACGCGCTGTCGTAGCCCACGTCCTCGACGACCTCGAGCGTCGCACGGAAGTCGTCTTCGGTCTCGCCGGGGAACCCGACGATGAGGTCGGTGCCCAGAGCGAGATCGGGGATCGCCGCACGGAGCTCCTCGACGAGCCGGAGGTAGCGCTCCCGCGTGTACGTCCGTCGCATCGCCTTGAGGATCCGAGTCGAGCCCGATTGCAGCGGCAGATGGATGTGCTCGCACGCCGCGGAGGCCTCGGCCAGCGCAGCGATCACGGGTGCGCGGAAGTCCTTCGGGTGCGGGCTCGTGAACCGGATGCGCTCGATACCCTCGACCGCGTCGCAGGCGCGCAACAACTCGCCGAACTCGGTGAGCAGCTCGGGCGCAAGGTCGCGCCCCCACGAGTTCACGTTCTGGCCGAGCAGCGTGATCTCCTTGACGCCCTCGCGCGCAAGCGCCTCGACCTCCGCGATGATCTCGCCGAGACGCCGGCTCTGCTCGCGACCGCGGACAGCGGGGACGATGCAGTACGAGCACACCGAGTTGCAGCCCATGGACACCTGCACCCACGCGGAGAAGCGCCGCTCTCGGTGCACCGGTAGCGTCGCCGCGAACGTGTCGTGTGAGCCGAAGCGACCCCGCGGCACAGCATGCCCTCCCGCCTCGATCCAGTCACCGAGATGCGGAATCGACCCTGGCCCGAACGCGACGTCGACGCAGGGATACGTCTCGAAGAGCCGTTCCCGCTGCGCCTCCGCGTAGCAGCCGCCCACCGCGACGACGGTGTCGGGCCGCCGCCGTTTCCGCGCTGCCGCCTCGCCCAGGTACGCGGCGAGCTTCGTGTCCGGCTTCTCGCGGATCGTGCACGTGTTGAACACGAGGACGTCCGCATCCTCGCGGTCGACCGCCTCGCCGAGCCCGAGCGACTCGAGCATCCCCTTGATGCGCTCCGAGTCGTGGGCGTTCATCTGGCAGCCGAACGTCGTGACGTGATACCGCCTCATCGACCGGCCATTGTAGGAGTCGCGCTCGCTACGGAGTGCTACTCGTTCGGGTCAGTTGGTACAGGAGCCGTCGAACCCGTTGTCCGGCGCGATAGCCGCGCCGGTCGCGGCGTCGGTGTTCTGGTCGAACTGGGTGACGGTGTTGCCGACCTTGACGCAGGCTGTGTAACCCCACACGCCCCGCCCGAGCCTGTTGCGGTTGACGAACCAGGCCGACTTGGCGGTTCTCGGCACGTAGATCGCGTAGCTCGAGCCGCCCCCGTCGATCGTGTTGTCCTCGATCCGAACGTTGTCACCGGACGTGTTGCCGATGATCCCCGAGGTGCCGCCACGCTCGCCGGACGGGATCGGGTCGATGGTGTTGTGGCGGATGACGACGTTCGTCGCTCCTCCGTTCAACTGCACGCCGTCCGAGTGCGGTGCCTCGTTCCCGAACACGTAGCTCGGCCCCACGTTGTCGAGGTCGTGGACGTAGTTGTCCTCGAACACGACGTTGCCGCGGAACATCTCCGCGCCGTTCTCGCATCCCCGGATCTCCAGGCGCCGGGCGGTGTAGCTGCCGGTGGCGATGCCGTTGTGGCAGTTCGGCTGCCCCGCTGCGGGCTGGTTGATGAGCTCGCTGTCCTCGATCAGCAACGATCCGCCGACGTTGACCTGGATGAGCGCGATCCCGTTGCTGCGGACCCTCACGTTGCGGATCGTCACGTTCGGGGCGTTTACCGAGACCGCGGGCTCACTGCCCGTATACGTGATGTCCAGGTTCTGGAGGACGGCTCCGGCGGTGGTGACGGTGATCGGACCTTGCCGTGGTGTCAGCGTCGTCCCC
Organism: Gaiella sp.; assembly: GCA_035705535.1. Classification (GTDB taxonomy): domain Bacteria; phylum Actinomycetota; class Thermoleophilia; order Gaiellales; family Gaiellaceae; genus Gaiella. The sequence continues at coordinate 7,364 of DASSVY010000121.1, forward strand.
GGCGGGACGCCGGTGCACGAGGCGTCCGGATATGCGGGCAGCGGACAGCTCGCAGCCGCCGGGGGCGGCTGGCACGCCGACGTCGTGACCTGGAGCGTCGCCTGTGGGGACGTGTTGCCCGCGCTGTCGCGTGCCGCAACTGCGATCGAGTAAGTGGTCGCGCAGGACAGTCCGTTGAGCGTGTAGGAAGTCGTCGGGACGGAAGAGCCGACCTTCACGTTGGCGCGGTAGACGTCGTAGCCGGCGACGCCGACCGTGTCGGTGGACGCATTCCAGGCGATCGCGAGGCTGGTGGCGGTCGTCGACGTGGCCCGGAGGTTCGTCGGCTGCGTCGGTGGGGTCGTGTCGGTGCAGGGCATGGTCGACACCATCATCGGAGTCGTCTTCGCCGACGAGTTTCCGGAGGCGTCGAACGCGTCGACGGCGAGCGTGTAGCTCGCGCCACACGCGAGGCCGCTGACGATCCCCGACGTGCCGGTGGTCGTGGCGGCGAGCTCGCCACCGTTGTAGACGCCGTAGCCCGCGACGCCGACGTTGTCGGTCGACGACGTCCACGTGAGCGCGATGCTCGTGCTGGTGCGTGTCGAGACGGTGACGTTCGTCGGAACGGTCGGAGGCTGGGTGTCGGCGCACGCTGTCGTCGTCACGGCGACGTCCGCGCGGGACGATCGGTTTCCCGCGGCGTCGTAGGCGTCGACGCCCACCTGGTACGCGGTGCCGCAGGTGAGGCCGCTGTACTTCGCGGTCGTCTGCGCGGTCTGACCCGTCCGGTTCGTGCCGCGATAGAGGCCGTAGCCGGCGACGGCGACGTTGTCCGTCGATGCAGACCACCCGACCGTGACGTCCGTCGGCGACGCGGACATGACCCTCAGGTTGTCCGGCTTGGAGGGAGCGACGCTGTCGCCCGGGGGAGGCGGCGGTGTCGTCGGGTTGCCGACGGTTGCGGTGACGGTGTTCTTCGCGAGCAGCGTGCCGGCGTCGGTGAGCGCGCGCACCTCGAACGTGTGCGAGCCGCTTGCGACCGTGATCGTTCCGTCGGCGAAGGTGTCGCCAAACGGCGGGTTGATCTCCGAGAGCACCTGCTTGCCGTCGACGTAGAACTCGATCTTGCCGGGGTCGTCCTCGACCTTGTCGCCGTTCCTGTCGTACACGGCCCGCCAGCCGACGACGTTCGCGATCGTCGAGCCGTTCCCGATCGTCTGCGTCACCACGCCCGTCGAACCCGGCGGCGGAGTGCTCGAGCACGCCGACGTCGCCGTCGAGAGCTGCGCGATGCTCGAACGCTTGCCCGCGCCGTCGAAGGCATCGACACCGACCGTGTAGGTCGTGCCGCACGTCAGACTCGTCAGCCCGGTGCTGGTGTCCGGCGTCTCCGACGCCTTCGAGCCCGCCACATACACCCCGTACCCGGCGACCCCGACGTCATCGGTCGAGGCCGTCCAGCCGACCTCGAGGCCCGTCTGTGTCGCCGAGGTGACCCTCACTCCGGTCGGAGTCGACGGCGGCTGGTTCGTGCGCGGGCATGCAGAGGTGCGGAAGTACGAATCGACCCGGGCGGAGCGGTTGCCCGCCGCGTCGGCGGCGTCGATCCCGAGCAAGTAGGTCTTCCCACAGGCGAGGTCCACGACCGTCGCGCTCGCCTCGTTCACCGTCGAGACCCGGAGCCCCGAGTCGTAGAGCCCGTACGCCACGACCCCGACGTTGTCCGTCGAGGGGGTCCATGCCAGCACCACGGAGGTCTCCGTCGTCGCAACCTGCCGCACGCCCGACGGCACCGAGGGCGCCGCAGAGTCCGCGCATGCCGACGTCGACACCGTCGTCGAGGTGACCTCGGAGTGATCGTCGCCGCGATCGAAGGCGTCGACGCCGATCGTGTAGCCCCGCCCACACGAGAGCCCGCGGACCGTGTACGAGTACGAGTCCTTGTTCCTCCACCGGTGCACACGCTCGGGCTTCAGCGTCGCGACCTGCGCCGCGTCGACGAAGACGCCATACCCCGCCACCATCCAGCTGTCCCGCGAGGGCGGCCACTCGATGGTGACGCTCGACGCGTCGGCCGCACTCACCTCGACTTCGCTCACAGCGGCCGGCGCACCCTGATCCTTGGGGCTCGACGACGCCGCGAAGCTCGCCTGACTCCCGATCGCGACCACGGCGAGAACGGCCACGAGTGTGGCGGCCGGGGGGCGGCGCCATAGGGGCATGCTGCGGCGGATGTCTGGGCGGCGGCGGCGGCCGAACATGCTGCTCTTGTCGCCTCGAAGTCATGGGACCTCGTCCCCCCATCGGGGGTAATCGGCGCGCCGTCGACGACCACCAGCCACCGACGGAGGATCACGAAACACGGGCAAAACCCCATGTCAGCAGGCTTTGCCGGGACTGTCGACCGAGTGAGTGCGGCCCGTCTAGGAGGGCTGCAGAGTGGCTACTTGGCGACTTCGACCGCGCGCGACTCGCGGATCACGGTGACCTTGACCTGGCCCGGGTACTCGAGCTGATCCTCGATCTGTCGCGCGATCTCGTACGAGAGGAGCGCGGTGCCGTCGTCGTCGACCTCGGACGGCTCGACGATGACGCGGATCTCGCGGCCCGCCTGCAGCGCGTACGCCTTCGCGACGCCCGGCTTCGAGACCGCGATCTCCTCGAGCGCAGCGAGCCGCTTGATGTAATGCTCGAGGCTCTCGCCGCGTGCGCCGGGGCGCGAGGCAGAGATCGCGTCGGCGGCGATGAGCAGCACCGCTTCGACCGTTTGCGGCTGCACCTCGTGGTGATGCGCCTCGATCGCGTGGACGACGCCGTCCGACTCGCCGTTGCGGCGGGCGAGCTGCGCCGAGACGAGCGCGTGCGACCCGTCGACCTCGTGCGTCATCGCCTTGCCGACGTCGTGGAGCAGCGCAGCGCGTTTCGCCGTCTTCACACCTGCCCCGAGTTCGGCCGCCATGATCCCCGCGAGGTGCACGACCTCGAGGGTGTGCTTCAACACGTTCTGCCCGTAACTGGTTCGGAACCGGAGGCGTCCGAGAATCGAGACGAGCTCCTCACTCAGCTCGCCGCAGTTCGCCTCGAAGACCGCCTGCGCACCGGCCTGGTGGATCTGCTCGTCGAGCTCCGCCTTCGACTGGTAGTACATCTCCTCGATCCGAGCGGGGTGAATCCGGCCGTCCTCGATCAGCTTCTCGAGCGTCAGCTTGGCGATCTCGCGCCGGATCCCGTCGAACGACGAGAGGACAACCGCGTGGGGCGTGTCGTCGACGATGAAGTCGACCCCGGTGAGGTGCTCGAGCGCGCGGATGTTCCGGCCCTCGCGGCCGATGATGCGGCCCTTCATGTCGTCGCTCGCGAGCTCGACGACAGTGACGGTGGTCTCCGCCGTGTGGCTAGCGGCGACCCGCTGGAGCGCGTCGGCGACGAGCGCGCGCGCTCGGCGGCGTGCTTCGGTCCGCGCCTCCTCCTCCATCTGTCGGACCGAGCGCGCCAGCTCATGACGAACGAGGTCCTGCGAGCGCTCGAACACTGCGGCCTTCGCCTCCCCGAGCGTCATCCCGGACGTGCGCTCGAGCACGACGAGCGCTTCGTCCTTGGCGGCCTTGAGCTCGTCCTGGAGCTGCTTCAGATGCACCTCGCGGTCGCCGATCCCCTGCTCGCGGCGCCCGATCTCGACGAGCTTCTCGTCGAGCTCACCCTCCCGCTGCGCGATCCGCTCCTCGTCCTTGGCGATCTCGACCCGTCGCCCCTGCACCTCGCCATCGACCTCGGCGCGCAGTCGGACCGCGAGCTCCCGCGCCTCGACCTGCGCCTCGCGGCGGATCGTCTCGGCCTCGCGCTCCGCGTCGGCGACCGTTCGCCGCCGCTCCTCCTCGCTCCGCCGCACCGCGGAGCCGGACGATGCCCGGAGCCAGACGGCGGTCGCGACCGCCCCGATCCCGAGTCCCACGAGCGCGGCGATGAGCGTGAGCATCTGCACTCCTCCCGGAGTTGGCCCGACTTGCCGCGGCGATCGCCGCGACAGCTCACATCCGGCAGTTCCCCGCCCAGGCGGGATCCCGCTCCGCTGCGTTGCGTGGCTCTAGGCCGGCGCGGCCTCCAGCGTGCGCGCACGACGCGCAAGCTCGATCGCGAGGTCGGTGTTCGACACGAGGGTCACAGGAACAACGGTTTCGGAACTTCGCTGGGTGCAGGGACTACCTGAGGTGATGCCGTGTCATGGTAGCGCCCGGTCCTCCAGCTCCGCAACGAAACCGTCGACGCTCTCTTCTCCGAACCCGCGGGACGCGAGGTACCTGAGAGTCCTCGCCGTCCGGCCACGCACCTCGACGATCCGCGCGGCGCGCGCATCCTCCGGCTCGAGCTCCGAGACGGCGACTCGGGCGGCGCCGTCTTCGATGCCGCGGCGTGCCAGATCCTCGAGGATCAGCGCATCTCCGGCCCCCCGCTCCGCGAGCGATCGTGCCCGCGCCCGAGCGAACCGCGCGTCGTCGACGAGCCCGACCCGCGCCGCGCGGTCTATCGTCACCCGCCGGTCCGCTTCGCGAACGCCGGCGCGCACGAGCCGCTCGTCGAGCTCCGAACGGGACCGGTCGCGGCGTGCGAGCGCACGGACGGTCACGCTCTCCGCGCGGTCTCGCCGCAGCGCTCGCGCGAGCACACGTGCCTGAGCGCGCTCGACGGGGGACCCGACGGTCAGACCGGCATCGGCGACCGCGATCGCAGGGACGACTCGCCATGGGCTCCCGTCGAGCTCAACCGCGACACGTCCACCGCGCGTCGCGCGCAGCGCGGTGACGGTTCGCATGCCGCCTCCTGCCGGGGGCCGTCCTACGCCTCCGCCGCCACCTCCTCGGCGACCTCGACGACCGGAGCGGCGTCCGGGACGAGGTCGGCCGCACGCGGGAGCAGTCGCGCCGAGACGATCTGCTCGGGGCCGGCATCCGCCTGGATCCGCGCGAGGATCGACTGGACGAGATCGGGGTTCTCCTGGAGGAACGCCGTCGCGTTCTGGCGTCCCTGCCCGAGTCGCTCGTCGCCGAACGAGAAGTACGAGCCCGACTTGGAGACGATCTTTCGCTCGAGGCCGACGTCGAGCACCGTTCCTTCCCACGAGATCCCTTGCCCGTAGATCACGTCGAACTCCGCCTGCTTGAACGGCGGCGCAACCTTGTTCTTCACGACCTTCACCCGGACGCGGTTCCCGATCGCCTCGGTGCCCTCCTTCAGGGTCTCGATCCGCCGGATGTCGAGACGCACCGACGCGTAGAACTTGAGCGCGCGACCTCCCGGGGTCGTCTCGGGCGAGCCGAACATCACGCCGATCTTCTCGCGGAGCTGGTTCGTGAACAGGCAGATCGTGTCGGTGCGATTGAGCGTGCCTGCGAGCTTGCGCAGCGCCTGGCTCATCAGGCGCGCCTGGAGGCCGACGTGGCTGTCGCCCATCTCGCCCTCGATCTCGGCCTTCGGCGTGAGCGCCGCGACCGAGTCGATCGCGACCACGTCGACCGCCCCGGAGCGGATCAGGAGCTCGGCGATCTCGAGCGCCTGCTCGCCGGTGTCGGGCTGCGAAACGAGCAACTCGTCGATGTCGACGCCGATGCGGCGTGCGTACGTCGGGTCCATCGCGTGCTCGGCGTCGATGAACGCGCAGATACCGCCACGCCGCTGCGCCTCGGCGATCACGTGGTACACGAGCGTCGTCTTACCGGACGACTCGGGGCCGAACACCTCGACGATGCGCCCGCGCGGGAGGCCGCCGATGCCGAGCGCGAGGTCGAGCGACAGCGACCCCGTCGACACCGCCCCCACCGAGACGTGGGCGGCGTCGGTCATCCGCATCACCGATCCCTTGCCGAACTGCCGCTCGATCTGGCCGAGCGCGACGTCGAGCGCTTCCTCGCGGTTCATCGGTTCATCCTCCTGCGTTCAACGAGACACCTTCGAGCACCTCGTGCCGGGCACCGGACGGGTGCAGTCGAGATAGGTAAGCAGCGGCACCGGACGGAACGAATGTTCCCGTCTCCGGGAGCGGCGGCGAGAGGCGCGGCCGCTCTCGGAAGCGGAGGACGCTCACATGCGGGAGCCACGCCCGCATCTCCGGCCGATACACGCCGAGCGTCTCGAGCCGCGAGTGGAGCCGGCCGGCGAGGGCGGCCGCCTCGCCGCCGGCGTCCGTGAGGACGACCATGCCCACGCTCCGCGTCTCACGCCAGGCTCGCGGCGCGAGGACGAGCCGCCGACTCCCGGCTGCGGCGTCCCGCAGCGCGTCGACGATGGCCGGGAGCTCCGAGGAGGGGCGTGAGCCGAGGAACGCGAGGGTGACGTGGAGCCCGTCACGCCCGACCATGCGCCCATTCCCGAGATGCGCAGCCTGCCAGCGCTCGAGAACGTCCAGGACGTTCGCGGGGAGCTGGAGTGCCAGGAAGAGCCGCAGGCGGTCATCTCCCCCGACGCTAGCGGGCGAGGTCATGTGCCTTCGTGCCGACTCCGTGTCAGAACGCGACGGGCGAGATGGAGCGCGGACACGGTCGCGCGGGTGCGAACGGCGGCGCGATCGCCGGGCAGCGAGAAGGTCGTCCCCTGTCCTCGCTCGGGCGTCTCGACGTGAAGGTGGACGAGTCCGACCGGCTTCTCGGGCGTCCCGCCGCCGGGCCCGGCCACGCCGGTGACGGCGATCCCGACGTGGACGCCGAGCCGTTCGCGGACGCCGGCCGCCATCGCCTCGGCGACCTCCGCAGACACCGCGCCGTGCGCGGCGATGAGCTCCTCTGGCACGCCGAGCTCTGTGGTCTTCACGTCGTTCGAATAGGACACCACGCCACCCGCGAGCACGTCGCTCGCGCCGGCGACGTCCGACAGGCGGGCGGCTACGAGCCCGCCGGTACACGACTCCGCGGTCGCGAGCGTGTACCCGCGCTCGCGGCAGAGCCCGAGCACGATCTCGGCGACCGACCGCTCGTCCTCCGCGAAGAGGTATTGCACGAGCGGAGCACGCAGCGCTGCGGCCAGCGTGTCGCCCCGTTCCTCGGCGCCCGGCTCGACGACCAGGTCGATGTGGATCTCGAAGTCGCGCGCGCAGATCGTCGCCTCCACGCCGTCGCCGTCACCGCCCGCCTCCGCGAGGGCCTGCGCGACGGCGGACTCGCTCGCCCCGAAGAACCGCAGGACGTGCCGGCCGGGCGGCGTCGTCCGCCGGAGGACGGCGCCGAGCGCCTGGCTTGCGATTGCCGAGGGCCACAGGCGCCGGAGCTCGCCCGGCGGGCCGGGCAGCACGACGTAGACGCAGCGCTCGCCCTGCAGCACGAGGCCTGGAGCGGTCCCGGCGATGCCGATCACCTCTGCCCCGTCCGGCACCGTCGCCTGCTTCGTCACACCCGCGGCGAAGTCCGTGTACGGACGACCCAGGCGCTCTGCGATCGACCGCGACACGGCCTCGATCTCCCGTTCGAGCTGCTCTTCGACGCGCAGGGAGACGCCCGCGACACGGGCCACGAGCTCGACCGTGCGGTCGTCGTGCGTCGGCCCGAGCCCGCCCGAGACGAGGCATACGTTCGCCTCGCTGCCCGAGCGGAGCGCGGCCTCGAGGTCGGCGGGGTCGTCCCCGACGATCACGATCCGCTCCGGGACGAGGCCGAGCGAGAGCGCCTCGCGCGCGTAGAACGGGCCGTTGCGGTCGGTGCGCTCGCCGCGGACGAGCTCGCTGCCCGTGACGACGATCGCCGCGCGAGGGCGGCTCACCCGGAGACGGTCGTCGCCCCGGAGACCCTGAGCCGCCCGCTGGCGCCCAGGGGGAACGTTCGGCCGTCCACCTTGACCACGACGTTCCTCGGCCGGGCGACGGAGAGGTACAGCGCCTTCTTCGTGAAGCGCTGGAACTGGCCTTTTTCGAGCGTGCCGGTGTAGAGCGGCGTTCCGCTCTCGGCGCCGGCCCGGACCTCCATGAACGAGGCGCCCTTCGCGGCTCGTACGGTCAGCGTGACGCGCTGCTGTGCCGAGTGGGTCGACGAGGCCGTTCGCGTCGCGGGCGAGACGCCGTCCACCTGCGGCTCGTCGTGGCCGCCGAACCGCCAGGCGGCGATGACGAAGGCGGTGACCACGAGGATCGCAGCGAGGGCGACCGCGACGGTGCGGGTCTCACGCCGCTCGCGCCTGCGGCGCGGCGAGCGGCTCGGGCCCCGCGGCAGCCTCGGCGCGAGCTCGTCCTCGCCGCCGACGTAGCGGGAGTTGTACTCCTCGACGTAGAGCCTGCCGTCGAGCCCGAGCGCGTCGGCGTACACCTGGAGAAACCCCTTGGTGTACGCGTGGCCCGGGAGCTGGTCGAACCGCTCGTCCTCGAGGAGCCGGAGGTACTTCGCGCGAACCTTGGTCCGCTGCTCCATCTCCTCGAGGCTCAGATTCTGGCGCGTCCGCGCCTCGTGCAGGCTGGAGCCGATGTTGAACATGGAGCGGCCAGTCTAGACGCGATCCCCTGGAGCCGTACGCGGCCTTTGCCGCTACGAGCGTCCCTTCCGGCGATGCGGCCGGGGACCTGGATGGCGTTGCTGGAATGAGCGCTACCGCTCGCCGAGGTACGTCAGCAGGCCGTACACGGCAATCGCGACGAGACAGGTCGACGCGAGGGCGATCCCGAGGACGCCGAGCGCCCAGCCGAGGCGCGCGGTGCGCCTCCCCCCTGCCCGACCCAGCCGCGCGTCGTCGTGGCGCAGCGCGCCGCACGCGAGCCAGATCGCGAGGATGCCGAGCGCGACCGCGACGGGGATCGCGAAACCCGCATGGAGCAGCTCGTACCGGCCCGAGTACCGGGTCGCGAGGATCGCGACGGGCATCGTCGCCGTTGCGACAAGGCCGACCGCGACGGCCACCACCGCCCGGCCGTTCCCGGAGAAGCGTGTCGCCCCGGAGCTGCTCACTACTGTTTCTGGTACGGGCGGCCGTCGGCAGCCGGTGGGATCGAGCGACCGATCACCCCCGCGACCGCAATCAGCGTGAGGACGTATGGGAGCGCCTGGAACAGCACCGCCGCCGACTCGGAGTACTCCGGCAGCCGCTGGGCGAGGGCGCTCGAGAAGCCGAACAGCAGGCAGGCGGCGGCCGCGCCGAACGGCCGCCAGTTGCCGAAGATCATCGCGGCGAGCGCGATGAACCCTCGCCCCGCGGTCATGTTCTCGTTGAAGGAGTTGACGAAGCCGATCGAGAGGAACGCGCCCCCGGCGGCGGCGAGCATCCCGGACGCGATCACCGCGCCGTAGCGGATGCGGTAGACGTCGATGCCGACGGTGTCGGCGGCTCGCGGGTGCTC
>DASSVY010000122.1:0-10112 GCA_035705535.1 Gaiella sp.
GGAGGTCTTCCTCGTGCTCGACGGAGCGCTCCGGTTCGTCGTCGGGAGCGACGAGAGCCTCGTCGGCGCGGGCACGGTGGTCGTCGTGCCCCCGGGCGTGTCCCACACGTTCACGACCGACGGCGAGGCCTGGTTCCTCGATCTCCATGCGCCGTCGTGCGGGTACGGCGCGTTCCTGCGCGCGCTCACGACCGCCGCGGACGAGGGCGAGCAGGCACGGGCGCGCGCGGCGTTCGACCAGCTTCCGGCACCGGCGGGAGGCGGAGGAGCAGGTCTCTCGTCGATCACGATCGTCCGCACCGGCGGCGTGGGCGGAGAGGCGATCACCGATCGCCCCAGCCGCCGCGTGACGCTGCTCGCCGACACCGAGCACCTCACACTGTCCGAGTTCGACTACGGGCCCGGCCAACGCGGGGCGAGCCCACACGTCCACCACGACCACTCCGATGCGTTCCTCGTGCTCGGGGGCGAGCTGGAGCTCACGTTCGAGAGCGGCCCGCTCCGGGCGTCGGCGGGAACGTTCGCGCTCGTCCCGCCCCACGTCGTCCACTCGTTCGACAACACGAGCGACGCCTCGGCGCGCTTCTTCAACATCCATGCTCCCTCGTGCGGCTTCGGGGACTACCTGCGCGGGCAGAACCCCGACTTCGACCAGCACGAGCCGCCGCCAGGAGGCGGCCTCGACCCTGCGAGCGTCGTGGTGCGCACGTTTCGCACGGGCGCCTGAGCGATGGCCGGCCTCGACACCAGGGTCGCCGGGCTCCTCGGGATTCGCCACCCGATCGTCCAGGCGCCGATGGCGGGCGGGTTCACGACGCCCGAGCTCGTTGCCGCCGTCTCGAACGCTGGCGCCCTCGGCTCGCTCGGTGGCGCCGCGCTCCCACCCGACGAGCTGCGGCGCGCGATCGGGGCCGTCCGCCGTCTGACCGACCGGCCGTTCGCCGTCAACCTCTTCGCGCCGTTGCCGTCCCCCGAGGTCGACGCCGGGCAGGTCGCGGCGATGCAGGCGATTCTCGCGCCGCTCCGCGCCGAGCTGGGCCTGCCCGAGCCGACGGACCTGCCCTCGCCTCCGCCGCCCGGCCTCGTCGAGGCGCAGCTCGCGGTCGTCGCGGAGGAGCACGTGCCGGTGTTCAGCTTCACGTTCGGAGCCGTCCCGCTCGAACCGATCAGGGAGGCGGGCAGCGTGATCCTCGGCACGGCGACGACGGTTGCCGAGGCCGTCGAGCTCGAGCGGCTCGGTGTGGACGCGATCGTCGCCCAGTCCGCCGAGGCGGGTGGCCATCGCGGCACGTTCGCCGGGCCGTTCGAGGACGCGCTCGTCGGCGGTGTCGCGCTCGTCCCGCGGATCGTCGACCGCGTCACCGCCCCCGTGCTGCTCGCCGGCGGGATCATGGACGGCCGCGGCATCGCAGCCGCGCTCGCGCTCGGCGCCGAGGGCGTCCAGCTCGGAACGGCGTTCCTCGGATGTCCCGAGGGCGGGACGACCGCTCTCCAACGCGAGGTGCTCGCGGGCGCCGGGGACGCGACCGTCGTCTCCCGGGCCTACTCGGGCAGGCACGCACGGCTCGTGCGGACGCCGCTCCTCGACGCGATCTCGGGCGCCGGCGTCGAGCCGCCCCCGTTTCCGCTCCAGGCGATGCTCGTCGCAGACCTGCGTGCCGCGGCGCTCGCGACGGGTCGCGCCGATCTGCTCTTCGTGCTCGCGGGACAGGGATCGGCGGCGATCCGCGAGCTGCGGGCCGCGGAGCTCGTCGAGACGCTCGTCCGCGAGGCCGAGGACGCGATCCGGCGCCTGACGGGCACCCCCTGACCCGTGGGCGCACGCGAGCGCTATGCGCGCTGCGCGAACCAGCACCGCCGCTCACCGTCCCGGTAGACGCACACGTTGCGGCCCGACTCGAGGACGACCTCGAAGTAGCGGCGGTCGACCGGCTCGTCCGTCCACCAGCGATCGACGACACGCCACTCCTCGCGGACGACGGTGACGAGCTCGCGGTTGACGAGCCGCGGCTCTCCGCCGCCGGTCGTCTCGACCAGCGCGGGCCGCGGGGCATTCAGGCGAGCCGCGACACCTTCGACGGCGCTCATCGGACATCGCGCCAGCGTGGGGGAACCCATGGTTCCCCCACGAGCCCCCTCCTTCCCCGCAATGACTCGAAAACACGCAGTTGGCCTCCCGGCCGGCGAAGCCGACCTCCGGCCGCAGTCCGTAGAGCCGACGCCACCCGCTCATACATTTCGGGGAACCACCAAGGCGCGGGTCTCGGGAATCCGCGACCACGGCGCCACCTCCACCACTGCCCCGACCGCGCCTCCGCCTGCGCTAGCACGCACCTGGCGGAGCCCTTCCCGCAGCAGCGCGTCGGTCTCCTCCCCCTCCGGCGCGAGGAACGCGAGCTGCTGGCCCTCGTGCTCGGCGAGCTCCACCGCCTCGAGTCGCAGCTCGACCACGGGCGCCGGGATCTCCGTGAGCTTCGGGCCGACTGCCGCCCGCAGCCGGCCTCGCTCCGCCGTCGCCTCCCGCAGGGTCACGGTGCGCCGCCAGGAGCCGCCGCCGACGAGCCGCGCCGCGAGCGCGAGCTTCCGGAACGGGCGCCGCTCCCGCTCGGGACGGGCGAGGAGCCGGTCGAGCAGCGCGCCGAACGCACGGCGCAGGGTCAGCTCGTTCGCGACCGCCTCGGGGAAGGAGAGCGCCTCGGCCAGCTCTGCCGCGGGCGATCGCCCACGCACGCGACGGCGCTCCCCGCCGCGTGCGAGGCTCCACGCCCGCTTCCCCTCCGGCCCCAGCCGCTCGGAGACCGCTCCGCCAGGCAGGCAGGCGAGCGATCCGAGGGTGCGGACGCCGAGGCCCTCCAGCTCGGCATACCGGCCCTCCTCGAGCGGCAGGAGCGAGAGAGGGAGCGGCTCGAGGAACGACTGCTCCTCCCTCCCCTCGACGATCACCGCCTGACCGGGACACGCCACGGTCGCGGCGGCGAGGGCGACGAAGCGCCGCCCGCCCGCACCGGCCCGTGGGTCCCAGGCAGGCCCGACGGAGGCGAGCGCCTTGCGGAGCGCCGCCTCCACCCCTCCGTAGAGCCGCTCGACCCCGGTCGTCTCGAACACGACCACTCCCGGCTCGAGCGGCTCCACACCGAATCCCGCATCCTCGAGGCGTCGCAGCACACCCTCCCACTCCCGCTCGGCACCCGCCGGATCGGGATCGACGAGGACGAGCTGCGGGCAGGTCGCGAGCGCCTCCCCGAGGCGCATCCCCGCCGTGACACCCACCGCTTCCGCGGCGGCGGTCACCGGGCCGACGAGCTGCTCGCGACCGGGCTCGGGGGCGAGCGCCGCGGGGACGACCGCGAGCCTCGGCCGGGACCGGAGCGCCGCGCGGAGCTCGAATCCCGAGATGAGGAGGCAGGCGATCATTGGGAACAGGTGTTCTATCGAACGCCTGTTCGTATGTCAAGCGACGCTACAGCCTCTCGGCTCGGAAGCACTCGACGACGTACGGGAGCGTCAGCAGGCCGTCGCGCGCGTGCTCGTCGAAGAGCCGATCGACCCGTCCGAGGATCGGAGCGCGCTCCTCGTCGGGCAGCACCGCGCAGTAGCTTCGCGAGAGCACGAGCTCCCGTAGCGCCTCGCGATCGACGTCCTGGGTGTGCTCGAACCGCGCGCGCTCGACCTCGCCGTAGAGGCCGCTCCGCTCGATCGGCTCCGCGGCGCCGCGGTCGACGCCGGTCCGCCCCACCATCGCGTCGCTCAGGTCGGTGACCCACGGGACGCGCTCGTCCCGCACGTTCCACACGAGGGCGATCCGCCCGCCCGGCCGGAGGACGCGCGCGATCTCCACCACGGCCGGCTCCTGATCGAACCAGTGGAACGCCTGCGCGCACGCGACGACGTCCGCCGAGCCGTCGGGCAGCGGCAACGACTCGGCGGTGCCGACGACCCCTGTCACGCCGGGAACGGCCGCGCGCAGCTGCTCGAGCATCTCGGCGAGCGGCTCCACCGCGACGACGTGGTGGCCCAGCGCGGCGAGCGAGCGCGTGAGCTTGCCGGTCCCGGCGCCGAGGTCGACGACGTCGCACGGTGTCTCGCCCGCGAGCCAGAGGACCGCGTCGGCCGGATACCCGGGCCGCGCCCGCTCGTAGGCGTCCGCCACCCGGGCGAACGAGGCTGCCCGTTCCGCCCGCACGGGATGAGCCTACTCGCCCGGCTCGGGCAGCTCGCGCAGCCGCACGACCGGCGTGGGCAGGAGCATCAGCGCCCCGAGCAGCGCGCCCGCAGCGCCGATCGCGAGGGTCGGCCGCACGCCGATCGTGCTCCCGAGCAGGCCGCCGAGCAGCGCGCCGAGGACCCGGACGCCGTAGTTCATGAACGTGTACGCGCCCGAGACGCGCGAACGGAGTCGGATCGGGATCACGGCGGCGAAGAGCGCGCCCGCGCTGATGTCGAGCAGCATCACCCCGAAGCCGGAGCCGAGCTCTGCGAGGAACAGGCACAGCAGGACGACGGGCTCTGGACCGCCTGCGAGCGGGACGAGGAGGAACGGCGCGGAGAACACGAAGCACCCGAGAAGCAGCGTCGGGCCGATCCCGATCCGGCGTGTGACGGGCGCTGCTGCAACCGACCCGACGAGGCCGCCGACGGCCCCCGCGCCGAGGACGAGCCCGAGCGTCCCGGGCGAGACGCCGAGCGTCCGCGTCGCGTAGAGGACGAACAGCGCCCAGAAGACGAAGTTGAAGAAGTTGATCGTGGCGGTCGCAAGCAGCGAGGCACGGATCAGCGGCGAGCCGGCGATCCAGCGGAGCCCGAACGTCATGCCTCCCTCGTGCGCGTCGGCGGCCGGCTCCTCCGGATGGATGCGGCCGAGCAGCGCACCCGAGCAGAGGAAGGACAGCGCGTCGACCACGAGCGCCCCGGGCGCCGTGACGGCGCGGGTGAGGAATCCCGCGACGGTCGGGCCGGCGACGAACGAGAACGCGCGGCTGCCGTTCAGCAGCGAGCTGGCCTCGACGAAGCGCTCGCGCGGGACGATCGTCTGGAACAGCGACGCGTCGGCGACGTTGAACACGACCGAGAACGCGCCCGCGCCGAAGGCGACGGCGTACAGCTGGGCGAACGTGAGCGCGTCGAGCGCGTACGCGACCGGGACGCTGAGGAGGAGCGCGGCCCGACCGAGGTCGCACGCGATCATCGCGACGCGCCGCCCGCCGCGCCGGTCGACCCACGCACCGGCGTGGAGCGCGAAGAGGAGGTTCGGCGCCAGCGCGACGGCGGTGAGGTAGCCCATCTCCCGGGCGCTCGCGTCGAGCGACAGCACGGCGACGAGCGGGATCGCGAGGAGCGTGATCTGGTCGCCGAAGAGCGAGACCGTATGTGCGCCCCAGTAGCTGCGGAACGTCGCGTTCCCGCGGAGCAGGTGCGGAACGGAGAGTCGCCTCCGCGGCCGGGCAGGTGCGTCGACGATCACGGCTCGTCGACCGGGAAGGCGATCTGGACGAGCGCCACCGGGCGGGCGCCGGGCGGCCGGAGCGACGGATCGGCGATGCGCTCGAGGTACGGCTCCGCGAGTGCCTGAAGGGCGTCGCGGAGCGTCGCGAGCTCCTCCACGTCGAGATACAGCAGGCTGTCGCCGAACGCCGAGGCCTCGACCCACTCTCGTGGCTCCTCCCTGCGCCGCTCGATCCAGTCCCCCAGGCGCTCCCCGTAGCGTCGGACGACGAAGCGATCGAGGACGAGCGACGCCTCGGCGAGCTCCTCGCTCTCGGGGACGCTCGGCCACGAGGTGAAGAGCGCGGTCGCACGCCACGGGCGTTGGCGGCCGTGTCGGTCGCCTGCCTCCTCGACGAGCCCGAACCGCTCGAGCTGACGCAGGTGGTAGCTCGTGCTGCCGGAGCTCTCTCCAAGTCGGCGGCCCGCCTCGGAGGCGGTCAACGGTCCCTCGCGTCGCAGGAGGGCGACGAGGCGGAGGCGCACCGGGTGCGCCAGCCCGCGCAGCGCCGCAGGGTCCGAGAGCTCGATCTGGCGTTCCATGCAAAGGAATCTTTGCAAAGATTACTTTGCATGTCAAGTCACTGCTCTCACAGAAGTGCGTCGCCTGCTGCAGTTGCGGCGCCACAGGCGACGCTTCGGGGATGTGCCCCGCGGCAGGCGGGGATCAAGCGGCGGGAATCGGCTCCCGCGGATTCCCGCTTCGCGAGCAAGCTTCAGTCGACGCCGAGGTACGCCTTCCTGACGGCCTCGTTGGTCTTCAGCTGGGCCGCGGGCCCGGCGAGCGTGATGCGCCCTGTCTCCATCACGTACCCGCGGTGGGCCGTGTCGAGCGCCATCAGCGCGTTCTGCTCGACGAGGAGGACGGGCGTGCCCTGGGCGTTGATCGTCTGGATGATCTCGAAGATCTTCTCGACGAAGATCGGCGCGAGCCCCATCGACGGCTCGTCGAGGAGGAGCAGCTTGGGACGGGCCATCAGCGCGCGGCCGATCGCGCACATCTGCTGCTCGCCGCCGGACATCGTCCCGGCCTTCTGCGTCCGCCGCTCGTACAGTCGCGGGAACAGCTCGAAGACGTTGTCCATGTCCGCCTGGAAGTTCTCGCGGTCGGTGCGCTGGAATGCGCCCATCTCGAGGTTCTCGGTGACCGTCATCCGCGGGAACAGCCGCCGGCCCTCGGGGCTCTGCGCGATCCCGTTCTTGACGATGCTGTGCGGCGGGGAGGTCGTGATCTCCCGGCCCTCGAAGCGGATCGAGCCCTGACGCGGCCGGTTGAGGCCGTTGATCGCCCGAAGCGTCGTCGACTTGCCGGCGCCGTTCGCGCCGATCAACGTCACGATCTCCCCCGCCCCGACCGTCAACGTGACGCCCTTCAACGCGTGGATCGCGCCGTAGTAGACGTGGACGTCCTCGAGGGAGAGGATCTGGCCGCTCGCCTCGGCCTCCGCGGGATGGGTCGACTCGCTCACGCTGCCGCGCCCTTGCCGAGATACGCCTCGATCACGCGCTCGTCGGACTGGATCTCGGCGGCGGAGCCCTCGGCGATCTTCGCGCCGTACTCGAGGACGGTGATCCGCTCGGAGACGCCCATCACGACCTTCATGTCGTGCTCGATCAGGAGCACCGTGACGCCCTTCTCGTCACGGACCCGCCGGACGAAGGCGGTGAAGTCGGCGCTCTCCTGCGGGTTCATCCCCGCCGTTGGCTCGTCGAGGAGCAGGAGCTTCGGGTCGGTCCCGAGCGCCCGCGCGACCTCGAGGCGTCGCTGGTCGCCGTACGGCAGGTTGCCCGCCCGCTCGTGGTGCCGCCGGGGGAGGCCACAGTAGACGAGGAGCTCGCGCGCCTTGTCGCGGGCCTCGGCCTCCTCTCGCTTCACGCGACCCGTGCGCAGGACGGCTCCCAGGATCCCGCTGCGCAGCCGGCAGTGCATCCCGACGAGGACGTTCTCGACCGCGCTCATCTGCGAGAACAGGCGGATGTTCTGGAAGGTCCGGCCGATCCCGAGCTCGGTGATCGCGTGGGGCGGCATGTGGACGACCTCGGTCCCGTCGAACACGATCGACCCCGACGTCGGCTTGTAGACGCCCGTCAGCTGGTTGAAGAAGGTCGTCTTGCCCGCGCCGTTCGGCCCGATCAGCGCGACGATCGCGCCGCGCGGGATCGTGAAGTCGATGTCGTCGGAGGCGAGGAGCCCGCCGAACTCCTTCCGCACCTTCGTCGCGACGAGCAGGTCGTCCTCGGCGCTCATCAGTCGTCCGTCGGGTTGCGGTCGGTGAGCGCGCCCTCGGTCTGGACGTCGTAGAAGGGCGTGTCCTGCACGCCTTCCTCCAGCTCGATCTTGTGCCTGCGTTCCGGGATCAGCCCCGCTGGGCGGAACAGCATCATCAGCACGATGATGATCCCGTAGATCCCGAACTGGTACTTCGTCGGGTCGAAGTTGAGCCCGGCGTCCTGGATCTTGGAGCCGATCGTCGAGAGGCCGCTGAAGTTGAGGTACGCGAGGATCATCCCGCCGACGACCACGCCCCAGATGCTGCCCATCCCGCCGAGGATGACCATGCAGAGGAGGAACACGGAGATGTTGAAGTAGAAGTCCGCCGGGAACGCGCCGGACTTGAAGCTCGCGTAGTACGCCCCGGCGATCCCGCCGAAGAACGCGCCGAGCGCGTACGCCCAGGTCTTCGTCTTCATCAGCGGCACGCCCATCGCGGCGGCCGCGGTCTCGTCCTCCCGGATCGCGATCCAGGCGCGGCCGAGGCGCGAGTCGCGCAGCCGCACGGAGCAGAAGACCGTGAACAGGAGCAGCAGGAAGGCGATGATGTAGTACCAGCGCTCGCGGTTGTCCGAGGTCTGGAAGTTCTCCGGGAAGAACCCGATCGAGCTCAGAACCGGGAAGCCGACCGGATCGATCGGCGCGATCCCGAACGTCCCGTTCGTGAGGTTGAAGCCGCCGAAGCTGTCGCCGTTCCGCACGACCTGCGGGATGATCTCGCCGAACCCGAGTGTCACGATCGCGAGGTAGTCGCCGCGCAGGCGCAGGGTCGGCAGACCGATGATGATCCCCGAGAGCATCGTCAGCAGCCCGGCGATGATCAGGACGACCCACATCGTCACATGGATCCCGACGAGGTCGTTGTTCACCGACGAGCCGAAGTGGAACGTGACCTGCTCGAAGTGCTGGGAGGCGAGCCAGCCGGCCGTGTACGCGCCGACCGCGTAGAAGGCGACGTAGCCGAGATCGAGCAGACCGCAGTAGCCGACCACGATGTTCAGGCCGACGGCCATCATCGTGAACGCGATCATCACGACGACCGTCCCCGTTGTGGGCATGAAGTCGCCGATCAGCGGCAGGGTGCTGAGCGATTCCTCGATGAAGGGATAGAGAAGCCCGAGGAGGATCACCGCCGGGACCAGCCAGACGTTCGGGTTGTTGCCCGCACGGGTCCGCACCCGGTTCACGTAGGTGCTCACGCGCCCTCCGGTGTCTGCTCGCCGAGGATCCCCTGGGCCGGAACACGAGCACGGCGATCAGGATCCCGAACACGATCGAGCGCGTCCAGTCGCCGCCGGGGGCGTGCCACGTGAGACCCTCGTTGAACGACTGCACGAAGCCGATCACGAGCGCGCCGACGACGGCGCCGGCGAGGTTGCCGATGCCACCGAGCACCGCCGCGGTGAACGCGATCAGGCCGAGCTCGAAGCCCGTGTCGTAGCGGATGTTGTACTCGAGCAGGAACACGAGGCCGGCGACCGCGGCGAGCGCGCCTGCGATGAAGAACGTGACCGAGATCGTCCGGTTCACGTTGATGCCCATCATCGCCGAGGCCTCCGTGTCCTGGGAGACCGCGCGCATCGCCTTCCCCTGCCGCGTGTACCCAACGAACCAGCTGAGCACGACGAGGGCCGGGACGATGATCGCGAGCGCGACGATCAGCTTCCACGTGAAGTCGACGTCGCCGATCGAGAACGCCGCCCCCTGGGGGATCAAGTCGGAGCCGCTCTCGTAGTCGACGCCGTAGAGGGCGAGCGAGATGTTCGAGACGATGAACGACATCCCGACCGCGGTGATCAAGGGCGTCAGCCGCGGCGCGTGCCGCAGCGGGCGGTACGCGACCCGCTCGATCGTCGCGTTGACGACCGCGAACAGCGGGATGGTGATCGCGAGCGTGAGCACGATCCCGCCCACAACCGCGAGGTTGCTCGAGTCACCGGTGAGCCCCAGGACCGAGAGGAGCACCGTGCTGGCGACGAGTCCGGACAGCGAGAAGACGTCGCCGTGGGCGAAGTTGATCAGCTGGAGGATCCCGTAGACGAGCGTGTAGCCGAGCGCGACGACACCGTAGATCGATCCGCGCGTCAGCCCGTCGATCGCGACGTTGAGGAACTCCGCGGGCCCCTTGACGAAGTTGACGACGAGCCAGACCCCGACCAGGGCGACGAGGCACAACCCGATGCTGTTGACGAGCTTCGGGTTGCGGAGCGTCCGAAGCACCCTCGCGCGCGTGTCACCCATCGGCTCGCGCGACTCTAAAGCGATCGAGGCGGGAGGGCAATAGCCCTCCCGCCTCGCGGCATCGTCGTGGTTAGCTCTTGCCGCCCGCCGCCGCCACGACCTCCGGCTTCGGCGAGAC
>DASSVY010000123.1:0-3734 GCA_035705535.1 Gaiella sp.
GAGGCGCCACTCGAAGCCGGCGTCGAGGAACACGCGGTCGAGCCCCTCCGCCTCGGCCTGGCGGCGCACCGTGGCCGACCCGGGCACGACGAGCGCCTTCACGCGCTCGTCGACCTTGTGGCCGGCGACGACAGCAGCCGCCGCGCGCAGGTCCTCGATGCGCGCGTTCGTGCACGAGCCGATGAAGACCCGGTCGACGCGGATGTCCTCGATGCGCTGGCCGGCGCGCAGGTCCATGTACCTGAGCGCGCGCTCTGCCGCGATCCTGTCGTCCGCGTCCTCGAACGACGTCGGGTCGGGAACGGCGCCCGTGACGGGGACGACCATGCCGGGGTTCGTGCCCCAGGTGACCTGCGGGACGAGCTCGCCCACGTCGACGACGACGTGTGTGTCGTACTCCGCGCCCGCGTCGCTCGCGAGCGAGCGCCAGTCCTCGACCGCGCCCTCCCAGGCGGCTCCCTTCGGGGCGTGCTCGCGGCCCTCGAGGTAGGCGAACGTCGTCTCGTCCGGAGCGATCATCCCCGCCCGGGCACCCCACTCGATCGACATGTTGCAGACGGTCATGCGCTCCTCCATCGAGAGCGCCCGGATCGCCTCGCCCGCGTACTCGACGACGTAGCCGACGCCGCCGTCGACGCCGACCTGGCCGATCGCGCCGAGGATCACGTCCTTCGCAGTCAGGCCTGCGGGCAGCTCGCCCGCGAGCTCGAGGAGCATCGTCCGGGGCCGCTGCTGGGAGAGCGTCTGGGTGGCGAGCACGTGCTCGACCTCGGAGGTGCCGATCCCAAACGCTAGGGCGCCGAAGGCGCCGTGCGTCGAGGTGTGGCTGTCGCCGCACACGATCGTCTTGCCCGGCTGCGTGAGCCCGAGCTCCGGTCCGATCACGTGGACGATGCCCTCGTGGCCCGAGCCCGTGCCGTGGAGGCGGATGCCGAACTCCTCCGTGTTGGCCCTGAGCGCATCCAGCTGTGCCTTCGCCATGAGGTCGCTGACCGGCCCCGGGAGCGTGGGCACGTTGTGGTCCATCGTCGCGACGGTCAGGTCCGGCCGCCGAACGCGCCTGCCGGCGAGGCGGAGCCCCTCGAACGCCTGCGGCGAGGTCACCTCGTGAACGAGGTGGAGATCGACGTAGAGCAGCGCCGGGCCGCCCTCTTCCTCGAGGACGACGTGCCGCTCCCAGACCTTGTCGAAGAGGGTCTTCGCCACGGCGTCAAGGGTACGGTGCGAGCCCCTTCTCGCGCTTTGGGATCGGCCCGCCGGAACCGATCCCGCTTGAAGCTCGGAAGCGGTTCTCATACGGTCGCCGTTCCCGGACCCCGACCGAGGTGGCATGGCCAACTGCGCGACCGTGGCCACCGCATCGTGTTCGTCGTCGAGGAGTCGTTCGCCGGAAGCCTCGAGGCCCAGGGATTCGAGGAGCGCCTGATGCGGCTCGGCCCGGCGCCCCAGGTCGAGGAAGAACCGGGGCAGTTCTGGAAGGACTTCATCCGCGACACCGCGCCGGTCTTCCGCACGTCGACGCTCGAGCAGATCTCGGCCTTCGTCGAGCCGACGTTCCGTGCGCTCTGCGACGGGGCGCGGTATGCCGACGAGAGGCTCCGCGAGATCTTCGCCGAGGTCGGCCCCGACGCGATCGTCGAGGACAACGTAGTGAGCTTCCCTGCGATCCACCACGCGGGAAGGCCGTGGGCACGCATCGTCTCGTGCAACCCGCTCGAGCTCAAGGATCCGGCGCTGCCGCCCGCGTTCTCGGGCTACCCGGCCGGCGATCGCTCGGGCTGGGACGAGTACCGGGTCGAGTACGCCCGAGCGCTCGACCCACTGCACGCGGAGTTCTCCGAGTTCTGCGTCGAGCGCGGCGCTCCGCCGCTGCCGGAGGGCGAGCTGATGCACGAGTCCGACCGCCTCAACCTCACGCTGTACCCCGCCGAGGCCGACTACGAGCGGTCGCGCAAGCTCGCGTCGACATGGCATCGACTCGACACCTGCGTGCGCCGCACCGACGCGACGTTCGAGCTCCCCGCGTCGCTGCGAGACGGCCCCGGCGCGCTCGTCTACGTGTCGCTCGGGAGCCTTGGCTCGGCTGACGTCGACCTGATGCGCCGCCTCGTCGAGGTGCTGTCCGACGCCCCGCACCGCTTCGTCGTCTCGCGGGGACCGCAGCACGACGCATACGAGCTCGCGGACAACATGTGGGGAGAGGAGCTGCTCCCGCAGCCGGCGATCCTGCCGCTGGTGGACCTCGTGATCACGCACGGCGGGAACAACACCACCACGGAGTGCTTCCATTTCGGCAAGCCGATGATCGCGCTGCCGATCTTCTGGGACCAGGCCGACAACGCCCAGCGGCTCGACGAGACGGGGTTCGGTATCCGGCTCCCGACGTACGAGCTCGACGACCGCGCCCTCCTCGGCGCGATCGCGCGGCTCCTCGCAGACGTCCCGCTGCGCGCGCGGCTTGCTGCGATCGCGGCACGCGTACAGGCAAGCCCGGGCACGGAGCGAGCGGCCGCGCTCATCGAGCGGCTCGCCGTGGGCGAGCTCTGACGCCCGCTACGCGGCCGCCTCGAGCGCGTCGAGGAACGCGTCGGCATCGGCCGCGATGTGCTCTGGCTGATACGTGAACGAGACCGGGCCGAGCGTCTTCAGGCCGTCGCCCGTGACGAGGAGCACGACGCGGTCGTCACGACCGACCTCGCCCGCCGCGACCGCCGCCCGGAGAGCGCCAAGCGTCACGCCCGTGGCGGTCTCGCCGAAGACGCCGGTCGTCCGCGCGAGGTGCGCCATGTTCTCGCCGACCGCGTCCTCCCGAACGGCATGGATCGCACCGCCTGTCCCCCGCGCGGTCGCGACGGCGAAGTCGCCGTCGGCGGGGTTGCCGATCGCGAGGGAGCGGGCGATCGATTCCGGGCGCACCGGCGTCACAGGCTTGCGCTCGCGGAACGCGGTCGCGACGGGCTGGCAGCCCTCCGCCTGCCCGCCGACCTGCCGCGGGGCATCACCGTCGAGCAGACCGAGCTCGCGGAGCTCGGAGAAGCCCTGGCCGACCTTGTGGAAGAGCGCGCCGGAGGCGATGGGGATCGCCACGACGTCGGGCGCGCGCCAGCCCAGCTGCTCGGCGAGCTCGTACGCGAGCGTCTTCGAGCCCTCCGCGTAGTACGAGCGGAGGTTCACGTTGACGAAGCCCCAGGGAAGCTCGAACGAGAGCTCGACGGAGAGCCGCGAGCAGTGGTCGTAGTGCCCGTCGACCGCGTAGATCATCGGCCCGTAGGCGGCCGCGGCCGCGAGCTTCTCCGGCTCGAGGTCGGCGGGCACGAAGACGGCGGCCTCCATTCCCTCCGCGGCGGCGCGCGCCGCGACGGCGCCGGCGAGGTTGCCCGTCGACGAGCAGGAGAGTGTGAAGAGACCGAGCTCCTGCGCCTTCCGTGCGGCGACGGCGACGACGCGGTCCTTGAACGAGTGTGTCGGGTTCGCGGTATCGAGCTTCAACCAGAGCTCGCCGACGCCGATCTCCTCGGCGAGCCGCGGTGCAGGGACGAGCGGGGTGAGGCCGGGAGCGAGGCGCGGCTCCTCCGGAGCCTCGACGGGGAGGAGATCGGCGTAGCGCCAGAGCGACGGCGGCCCCGAGGCGAGCCGCTCGCGTGTGACCGTCGCGCGCAGGCGATCCCAGTCGTAGACGGGATCGAGCGGACCGAAGCACGTTCGACAGGTGCCGATCGCCTCGAGGGGGTGCT
>DASSVY010000124.1:0-2552 GCA_035705535.1 Gaiella sp.
CGGAGCTCACGCTCGCCCACCACGATCGGCCGCACGTGGCCCTTGCCGTAGAGGACGCCCGGGATCATGCCCTCCTTGCGGAGACGCCTGACGCGGCGCGAGCCGACCTGGTCGGCTTCCCGCTCGACGACCTGCAGAGTGACGCGTTCGCTCGACATCGGCGCACCATCGTAGCTGAGCCCCGGAGGTCGAGTACGCTCGCGCCGTGGCCGACGGGGCCTTCACGATCGACCTCGCCGACGGACGCCGGCTCGAGGGCTGGGAAACAGGCGAGCCAGGTGCGCCCGGCCTGCTGTTCCACTTCGGCACGCCTTCGGCAGGTATCCCGTTCGCGCCGCTCGTCGACGAGACGCTCGCCCGCGGCCATCGCTTCGTGACGTACTCGCGACCCGGCTACGCGGGCTCGACCAGGCTCGAGGGCCGCTCGATCGCGGACTGCGCATCCGATGTGGTCGCGCTCCTCGACAGCCGCGGGCTCGACCGGGTGCACGTCGTCGGCTGGTCGGGTGGCGTGCCGCACGCGCTCGCGTGCGCCGCGCTCCTGCCGGAGCGCGTCGCCTCCGCGGCGACACTGGCGGGTGTCGCGCCGTGGGGCGCCGACGGTCTCGCCTGGTTCGAAGGCATGGCGGAGGAGAACCTCGACGAGTTCGGTGCCGCCGTGGACGGTCCCGATGCGCTGCGACGGTACCTCGAGCCGATCGCCGCGGATCGCGTCGACGTGACCGCGGGCACGGTGGCCGAGGGCCTCGGCGGGCTGCTGACCGACGTCGATCGCGCCGCGCTCACGGGGCAGTTCGCCGAGTTTCTCGCCGAGGCGATGCGCGCGGCGGTCTCCTCCGGGCCGTGGGGTTGGATCGACGACGATCTCGCGTTCGCACGCGACTGGGGCTTCGATCTCGCAGGGATCGTCGTGCCGGTGGCCGTGTGGCATGGACGGCACGATGCGATGGTTCCGACGACCCACGGGGAATGGCTCGCCGCCCACGTCCCCGGCGCCCGCCGGAGGATCCTCGAGGACGAGGGTCACCTGTCGCTCGTCCTGCGCCTCGGGACGGTCCTGGACGAGCTTCTCGAAGACCGCGCCTAGCCTCGGAGCGCCGGTTCGGGGTCTGCCTCGAGCTCGTTCCCCCACCGGCGCGCGATCCAGCGTGCGAGCGGCGGGGCGGCGAGCAGCATCACGAACGTCCGGATCAGCTGCACCGAGAGGACGAACGTGGTGTTCGTCCGGCTGCCGACCGAGAGAGCGAGCACCGCGGACAGACCGCCCGGCGTCGTCGCGAGGTAGCCGTCCAACCGGCTCACGCCGGCGAGCGAGGCGAGCACGACGCCGAGGGCCGCGCAGGCGGCGAGGAGCGCGAGGATCATCGCGACGGCGACCGGCAGCAGCGCTCCCGCCTGGCGCAGGCTCGCCGGCGTGAACCGCAGGCCGACCTCGAGGCCGATGAGCGCGAACGCGATCACGACGACCGGCTCGTTCGCGCCGACGGTTAGCGAGCTGCCCGACAGCGCGAAAGCGGCTGCGACGAGCATCGGGCCGAGGAGTCCACCGGCCGGCAGTCGCACGAGGCGTGCGAGCGGGATGCCGATCCCGGCGCAGAGCGCGACGAACAGCACACCGGTGACCGAGCCCGTCCCGCCGCCCACGGGCGGGTGCGGGGTCGACTCGAGCCCGAACACGACGGTCGCGACGAGCGGCGTCAGCGCGACGATCAGCAGGACGCGCGTGTACTGGAGCACCGCGACGAGCCGCTCGTCGGCGCCGAGCTCGCGGCTGATCGAGATGACTCCCGCCGCGCCGCCCGCGATCATCCCGAACGACGAGGTGGCCTGGTCGACCGACCTCAGCTTCGACAGCAACAGGCCCGAGACGACGCTGAGCGCGAGCGTCGCGACGCAGACGACGACCACTGCGACCGCGTTCGACGCCACCTCCCTGAGCGTGGACGACTGCAGGTAGCCGCCGACCGTCACCCCGATCACCGCCTGCGAGAGCACCGCTGCGGGGCGCGGGAGATCGAGACGCCACCGGGCGAGCAGCGCGAACGCCAGACCGGCGGCGAACCCGGCGAAGAGCGGAGGCGTCGGCACGCCGAGCCGGGCGAAGACGATGGCCAGCGCCACGACGCCCGCCGCGATCGCCGGCCAGCGCAGCGCTGTCGCGCGCCCGGGGATGGCCAAGCTCATTCGCGCCGGCCGGGCACGAGCGCACCGAGCGACCCGCGATCGTCCATGGCGAGACATTCGCTTCCGCTCGCGACCGTATCCGTCTGATCGCTCACCGCGCTGATCATCCCCATTGTCCCGCGCGCACCGCCCGATCGGGGGTCGCAGCCCCCACCGACTCCGAGCACGGTCAGTGCAGCGGGCCTGCGGTGACCGCCGCCCGGACGCGTGCCGACATACGCGCTCCGCACCCAGGCCCGCGACGAGACGACCTGCTGGAAGAGCTGGTTCGCCGAAGGCCGGCCAACGGGGCTGGATTCGACGCTAGAGCGTCATCCGAGCTGCCCTGATCCGATCAGGTCATGTGAGTCGGGTAGAGAGGTGCGGGA
>DASSVY010000125.1:0-4340 GCA_035705535.1 Gaiella sp.
GGCGTCGTGCCGTCGGCGAGCTCGGCGCGAAGCTCGCCGACCGTGCCGTACCGCTCGGCGAGGACGTCGTGGGAGTGGATCGTTTCGAGGTTCACTTGGCGGGAGTAGAGGAAGTCGCCGTCGTGCAGGCCGGGGAAGCGGTCGAGCGTCGTCGCGAGCGCGACGCGAACCGAGTCCTCGACGAAGCGCGGCTGCAGGTGCGCGTGCTCGACGACGAACAGCTCGTCCGGGCGCTTGAGGAGCTCGTAGACCGGTGAGCTCATCGACGACTCGACGATGTCGACGAGCCGCTCGGCGTTCAGGTGCTCGTCGGTGCCGACGTAGAGCGTCCCGCGGCCGCGCTGGTTGTGCGTCGCGAGCGGGACGAGCTCGAGGATGCGGTCGACGTCGTCGCCGAACCCCGCCTCGGCGAGCCGCTCCGCAGCGTGATCGCGGACGAGGCCCTGCGCGCACGGGCACGCATTGATCCCGGTCGCCTCGACGCCGACGATGCGGCGCGTCCGCTGCGGCGTCGACGCCGCGATGCCGATCAGCGACACGATCTCCTGGGTCGAGAGCCCCGTGACCGGGGTCGTGCGCCGGAGGGGCCACCGCGCGACGATCCGCACCTCGGCCCGCAGCGCCTGCTGGCGTTCGACGATCTGCGATGCGATCCGGTCGGCGAGCGTCTCGACCAGCAGCCCTTCTCCGAGCACGACCTCGTCGATCGCCTCGTCGAACAGCTCCGGGAACCGCGACATGTGTACGCCCTTCTGGTCGCGCGAGAGGTCGACCGTGCAGTCGATCTCGGCCGACATCAGGATCTCCTGCGCGCCACGGCGGATGCGGATCGCCTTGTGCACCCCGGTGACGCCGGCGCGCGACAGCGCGAGCCCGACAGGCGGGGCCGAGGCTTGCATGTCGCTCACGGCGCGCGTCTCGCTCACCCCGTCACGCTACCTCTCAGCGGAGGAGCCTCGACAGGCGCCGGTCCTTGAGGATTCGCCCGCCCGTCTGCTCCGCCGGGCAGTACGTGATCGTGTGCTCCTCGAAGTCCACGCGACGGAGCGTCTCGCCGCACCGCGGGCACGGATCGCCGAAACGGCCGTGCACGAGGTACACGACGGCGTCGCCCTTCCCATCGATCCGCAGCTCCAGGGCGCGCGCAAGATTCTCGCGGATAGTCGTCGCGAGCGCCTCGACCTCGCCGTCGTCGAGGTCGGTCGAGAGCCGAAACGGCGACAGCCGCGCCTCCCACAGGATCTCGTTCGCATGCGCGCGACCGATGCCGGCGAGCGCGCGCTGGTCGCGAAGCAAGGGATGCAGCTGGCGGCGCTCGCGGGCGAGGATCGGGGCGAGCGCCTCTGCGTCGACGGCGAGCGCCTCGGGCCCGAGGTGCGCGAGGTCCTCCTCGAGCTCGGCGGGCGTGACGATCCAGACGCCCGCGCGTTTCTTCTTCCCCGCCTCCGTGAGCACGAGCTCCCCGCCGTCCGCGAAGCGCAGCTGGAACATCGGCTTCGCGGGCCCTTTCTTGCCGACCGGGATGTAGCGGAGGCGGCCCGCGCTCATGAGGTGCACGCGGAGGACCAGCTCGCCGTCGTCTGTCGGGAACAGGAGGTTCTTCCCGCGCCGCTCCGCGGCCGCGAACCGCCGTCCCTCGAGCGCGTCGGGGCGGGGATCGAACGTCTTCAGCGTCGCCACGTGGCCCGGCCGCGCCGACTCGATCGGCGCGCGCGTCACGTCAGGCGCGAGCTCGCGCACCCAGGCCTCGACCTCGGGCAGCTCCGGCATGGCGTCAGCGTACTTCTCGGCTCGTTGCGTAGGCTGGGACGCCGTGGAGCCGATCGTCGTCGAAGTGACTCGAGGGCCCGTCGTCGAGGCACGACATGTCGTCCACGCGGTTGCGATCCGCGACGGGAAGATCGAGCTCGCGCTCGGGGATCCCGGGCTCGTCAGCTTCCTGCGCTCCTCCGCGAAGCCCTTGCAGGCGCTGCCCGTCGTACGGGCGAGGCCGGATCTCGACGACGAGGAGATCGCGCTGATGTGCGCGTCGCACCTCGCGGCACCCGAGCAGCTCGCCGTCGTCCGCCGGCTGCTCGCGGACGCTCCCGCCCGCGAGGACGAGCTCGAGTGCGGCATCGACGACTCGCGGATCGAGCACAACTGCTCCGGGAAGCACGCAGGGCTGCTAGCCCTGTGTCGCGCACGCGGCTGGCCCTCGGAGGGGTACCGACTCGCCGGGCATCCGTGCCAGGAGGCCATGCTCGCCGAGGTCGCTGCTGCGGCCGGGCTCGATCCCACCGGGATCCCGACCGCGATCGACGGCTGCGGCGTCCTCACCTTCGGGCTCACGCTCGAGCGCGCCGCCACGGCCTTCGCGCGACTCCCTCAGCTCGACGGCGGAGAGCGGATCGTCGGTGCGATGCGCGCGAAACCGAACCTCTTGCGGGGCCCGGTGGCGCTCGACGTGCAGCTGATCCGGTCGCTCGACGGCTGGTTCGCAAAGGGTGGTGCAGAGGGTCTCTTGTGCGCTGCTTCCGCCGACGGACTGGTCCTCGCGCTCAAGGTGATGGACGGATCGTTCCGGGCGCTCGCGCCCGCGGTGACACACGTGCTCGCACGGCTTGGCGTCGAAGGCGAGGCTCTCGGCGGCCTGGAGGTGACCAACGCCCGCGGCGAACGGGTGGGCGAATTGCGTGTTGTCCAGTAAGACACCGATTGTGACGGATCCCTGTGGGCGGCCCGTGACGATTCCCTTTCCAAACACCTGAGGCGTGTATACGATCCCCCGCCGAAGGGTCTGAGCCGGGGCGTCGAGGTCCGGCTCGCTGCGTTCGAGGGTCTGTTTCTCAAGCTGGGTTCGTCGCTGGTTTCGAAGATCTGTCTCCGTCAACCGCCTGGCAGAAAGAGGGGTTCATGCTCTCCGTCGATATCGCCCTTCCGGACGTCGATGAGCTCCACAAACTCGTCGAGCAGGGACAGGAAAAGGGGTTCCTGACCTACGACGAGATCGTCAAGTCGCTCGAGGACGTCGACCTGACGAAGGAGCAGCTCGAGGACTTCACGACGTACCTCATCGACCATGCGATCGAGCTGGTCGAAGGCGAGCAGCACAAGGCGCTGCCCCACGAGCAGCCGATCGTGCCGCCGGAGGAGACCGCGGCGCCCAAGCTGGACCTCACGGTCGAGCCCTCGCTCGACTCCCTGCGGCTCTATCTGCGCGAGATCGGCAAGGTGCCGCTCCTCACCGCCGACCAGGAGGTCTCCCTCGCGAAGCGGATCGAGCGCGGCGACGAGTCGGCGAAGCAGCACATGATCGAGGCGAACCTACGGCTCGTCGTGTCGATCGCCAAGGGGTATCTGGGGCGGGGCCTGTCGTTCCTCGACCTCATTCAGGAAGGGTCTCTCGGGCTCATCCGCGCGGTCGAGAAGTTCGACTACCGCAAGGGGTTCAAGTTCTCGACGTATGCGACCTGGTGGATCCGTCAGGCGGTGACGCGTGCGATCGCGGACAAGGCGCGCACGATCCGGATCCCGGTGCACATGGTCGAGAAGCTCAACAAGGTCGTCCACATCGAGCGCCAGCTCGTCCAGCGCCTCGGCCGCGAGCCGAACCCGGAGGAGATCGCTGAGGAGCTCGAGATGACGACCGACGAGGTGCGGGAGATCCTGCGGATGGCGCAGCTCCCCGTCTCGCTCGAGAAGCCGATCGGCGAGGAGGAGGACTCCTCGCTCGGAGACTTCGTCCCCGACGACCAGGCCGAGTCGCCCTTCGACACCGCCTCGCTCTCGCTCCGCCGAGAGGACATCGAGGCGGCTCTCGGCTCACTTCCGGACCGCGAGCGGAAGGTGATCGAGCTCCGGTTCGGGCTGTTGGGCGAGGCGCCGTGCACGCTCGAGGAGGTCGGGCGCACGTTCGGGGTCACGCGCGAGCGCATCCGCCAGATCGAGAACAACACCCTGAAGCGCCTCGAGACCCTGCCCGAGGCACAACCGCTCAGAGACTGCGTCTAGGAACGCGGGGGAGCCGAGGCTCCCCCGCGAGTCCCCTTCACGGTCTTGCTCATCACGCAGTGGTTCTTGCCGATCGGGCGCTCGTAGGCGAACCCGGCCTGCTCGAAGAGGCTCCGCGTGACGCTGTAGAGGAACGACGCCGAGATCTTCTTGCCGCCCGTGTCCTGCGGGTAGGCCTCCACGACCCCGCCGCCGGCCTGCGCGATCAGGTCGAGCGCTCCCCGCAGGGCGGCCTCTGCCACCCGGCGGCGCCGGTATCTCCTGTCGACGAAAAAGCAGGTGATCCGGTAGTCCGGCACTCGCGCGGCGCCGGCCTCGTACGCCTTCCGGTGCTTGATGTTCGGCAG
>DASSVY010000126.1:0-4826 GCA_035705535.1 Gaiella sp.
GGGCGCACGGCGCCGATATCACGACCGTGCGGCCTCTCCCTCCGTGGGTCCGGACGGCGTTGGCGACCGCCTACGCGGTCTACGCGGTGTACGCGCTCGTCGTGCTGCTCACCTCGCCGGGCGACGCGCTCAACAGCCTCGTCACCGACTGGCTGTATCAGGGCCTGATCGCCGCGGCGGTCGTGATCGCCGCGGCCCGCGCTGTGCACGTCGAGCAGGACCGGCTCGCGTGGAGCGTCATCGCGGCCGCGCTCGCGTCCACGAGCTTCGCCGAGCTGTACTTCATCGCCGTCGCGCCCGAGGGCTACCCGTCGGTCGCGGACGTGTTCTGGATCGCCTTCTACCCGCTGGTCTACATCGGCATGGTGCTGCTCCTCCGCCGCCGCGCGCAGGCGATCGCGCGACCGCTGTGGGTCGACGGGCTCACCGCGTCCGTCGCGGCGGCGGCGCTCGGCGCGGCGATCCTCCTGGAGGTCGTGCTGTCCACCGCCCACGGCTCGCGGGCGGAGCTCGCGACGAACCTCGCGTACCCGCTCGGAGACGTCCTGCTCCTGTCCGCCGTGTTCGGCGTCTTCTCGCTCGCGGGCTGGCAGATCGAGCGGCGGTGGCTTCTGCTCGGGCTCGGGCTCCTCGCCACGGCGGTCGCCGACGGCGTGTACCTGTTCACCGTCGACACGTACCGCGAAGGAGCGGCGATCGACGTGCTCTGGCCGCTCTCGTCGCTCCTCATAGCGACCTCCGCCTGGGTGCGGACGCACGACGAGCGGCACCTCCGCACCCATGGGCGGCCACTCCTCGCCGTGCCGGCGATCTGTGCTGTCGCCGCGATCGGGATCCTCGTCTACGACCACTTCGCCCGCCTGAACGTCCTCGCCGTGGGTCTCGCCGCGGTCACGCTGCTCCTCGTCATTCTCCGGCTCGGGCTGACGTTCCGTGAGAACGCGCGTCTGTTCGCGCTGACCCACCACGAGTCGGTCACCGACGCTCTGACCGGGATCGGGAATCGCCGCAGGCTGCTCGCGGACCTCCAGCGGACACTGGAGCCGCCGACCCCGCCGACGCTGCTGATGATCTTCGACCTGGACGGCTTCAAGGGCTACAACGACAGCTTCGGCCACCCGGCCGGCGACGCGCTCCTCGCCCGGCTCGCCGAAAAGCTGGCCGACTCCGTCGGGGAGGTTGGCGCGTCGTACCGGCTCGGCGGCGACGAGTTCTGCGTCGTCGCGTCGATCGCGCCGGGCGAGGCGGAGCAGCTGATCGACAGGACGTGCGCCGCACTGTCAGAGAGAGGCGAGGGCTTCGACGTGACGAGCTCCTTCGGGGCGGTCGTCCTCCCCGACGAAGCGACCGACGTCAGCGCGGCGCTGAGCCTCGCCGACGAGCGGCTCTACGCCCAGAAGCAGGCTCGCAGAGGCGGCCCGAGCGCGAGCATGGATGCGTTCATCGAGGCGCTCGCGACCCAGGAGCCGGCGCTCCATGCGCACCTCGAGGGTGTCGCGGCCCTCGCGCTCGACGTCGGGCAGCGGCTCGCCCTGCCCGCCGACGAGCTCGAGGAGCTCTCGCGCGCGGCCCAGCTGCACGACCTCGGCAAGGTCGCGGTGCCGGACGAGATCCTCGGAAAGCCCGGCGAGCTCGACGAGCGCGAGTGGGAGTTCATCCACCAGCACACGGTCGTGGGCGAGCGGATCCTGCGTGCCTCGCCCGCGTTCCGGAACGCGGCAACGATCGTCCGCTCGAGCCACGAGCGCTGGGACGGCACCGGCTACCCGGACGGGCTCGCCGGCGAGGAGATCCCGCTCGCGTCGCGGATCGTCTCCGCCTGCGATGCGTTCGAGGCGATGACGACGTCGCGGCCGTATCGCGTCGCGCGCACGACGGAGGACGCGCTCGCCGAGCTCCGTCGGTGCGCCGGGACGCAGTTCGACCCCCGGATCGTTGCGGCTCTCGTGGCGGTCGTACGCGAGCGCGTCGGGGCCGCCTGACGCCTTTGCCTTCAGTCGGGCGAGCGGACCAGCCCGACGAGGTAGGCCGCGGCGCCGCAGACGAGCAGCGCCGCCTGGACGGCGTGCCAGCCGCCCGAGCCGTGGGTGACGAAGCCGACGAGCGCGGACGACGCCACGAAGGCGACCGCGACGGCACCGTGAAGGCCGATGCGACGGCGGTACCAGGGGGCGCGCTCGCGCATGCCCCAAGACTGCCCCAGGTCCCGTCCGCGCCGTCGCCGCTGCTGCCGACGGTCCGGTCCGTCCGGGGCCGGTCCTACCCTGCCGCCATGACAGTCGGAATCGTCGTGTTCGGGCTCGTGTTCCTCGGTGGGCTCATGGTCGGCACCAAGACCCGTCGGCCGCTTGCGATCGCCGCGGTCGTGGTCGGGGCGTTCAGCGCGCTCCTGGTGATCCAGACGAACGAGCCGTTCGTCGCCTTCGCGGCGTTCGCGCTGATCGCACTCGCCGGCCTGGTCGCGGACTCCGTACGTGAGACCGTGGGGCTTCTGCTCGGCCGCTGAGGAACCGCAGAGCGCCGCGCTAGGCTCGGTCGGCGCGGGCGTGGCGGAACTGGCAGACGCTCCGGGTTTAGGTCCCGGTGGGCTTCGGCCCTTGGGGGTTCGAGTCCCTCCGCCCGCACTCGACCGCCTGAGCCGGTGGCCCGTGCGGCCTCTGCTTGAATGGCCGCATGAGCCAGGTGGAGGAGCTCGGCGGGAACCGCGTCCGCCTCACGATCGACGTCACGCCGCACGAGCTCGAGCACGCCGTCGAGCACGCCGCCTCCGACCTCGCCGGCTCCGTCCGCATCCCCGGGTTCCGCAAGGGCAAGGTCCCGCGCCAGGTGCTCGTCGCGAACGTCGGCAAGGATCGACTCTGGGCCGAGGCGGTCGAGTCGCACATCGGCGGTTGGTTCTGGAACGCCGCGGCCCGATCACGCCTTCGTCCCGTCGCGACGCCCGAGTACGACTTCGCGCTCCCGACGTCGGAGAGCGAGCCCTGGAGCTTCAGCGCGACCGTCGAGGTGCAGCCGACTCCCGAGATCGTCGACTGGCAGGGCCTCGAGGTGCCGCGCGCCGAGTCCGTCGTCCCCGAGGAGCTCGTCCAGCACGAGGTCGACGCGCTCCGCAACTCCGTCGCCGAGCTGGTGCCCGCCGACGAGCGCGAGGCGCGGGAGGGCGACACGCTGGTCGTCGACCTGAGCGGCGCGGACGGCGAGGGCCAGCCCGACACCGTCATCGAGCTCGGCTCCGGGCGGCTGCTCGGCGAGATCGAGTCCGCTCTGGTCGGCGCGCGCGCAGGCGACACGCGGACCGTGCGCTACTCGCTCGCCGACGGCTCCGAGAGCTCGGTCGACGTCGAGGTCAAGCACGTCAACGAGAAGGTGCTCCCCGAGGCCGACGACGAGCTCGCGCGCTCGGCCAGCGAGTTCGACACCTTCGCCGAGCTGCGCGCGGACATCGAGGGACGGATCCGGGCCGCGGTCGACGAGCGCATCGACGCCGACTTCCGTGCCGCCGCGGTGGACGAGCTGGTTCGCGCCTCGGGCGTCGAGGCCGCGGGGCCGCTCGTCGAAGCGCGTGCCCGTGAGCTGCTCAACGCCTTCGTCCGCTCGCTCGCGAACCGCGGGATCACGCCCGAGGCGTACTTCCAGACCACCGGGCAGACCCCCGAGCTCTTGACCGCCCAGGTCCGCGCCGAGGCCGCCCAGTCCGTCGCGAGGGAGCTCACGCTCGAGGCCGTGGCCGAGAAGGCCGCGATCGTCGTCACCGACGACGAGGTCAAGGAGCTGATCCGCGAGCAGGCGGAGGCGTCGGGCGACGACCCGGACGAGGTGATCGAGGACGTCTGGGCGCACGGGCATCAGGAGCAGCTCCGTGAGGATCTCCGGCTCCGCGCCGCGCTCGACCGGCTCGCGTCCGACGTCACGCCGATCGCGCCCGAGACGCACGCTGCCCGCGAGGCGATCTGGACGCCGGACAAGGAGAAGCCCGCCGGCGAGACGAAATTGTGGACCCCCGGAAGCGAGGAGTAGCGATGAGCCCCCTGATCCCGATGGTGATCGAGCAGACGTCCCGTGGCGAGCGGTCGTTCGACATCTACTCGCGCCTGCTCAACGAGCGGATCATCTTCCTCGGGACGCAGGTCGACGACCAGATCGCGAACCTGATCATCGCCCAGCTCCTCCACCTCGAGTCCGAGGACCCGGACAAGGACATCTTCCTCTACATCAACTCGCCCGGCGGCTCGGTGTACTCGGGCCTCGCGATCTACGACACCATGCAGTTCATCAAGCCGGACGTCTCGACGATCTGCGTCGGGATCGCGATGAGCATGGGCGCGCTCCTTCTCGCCGGCGGCGCCGAAGGGAAGCGGATGGCGCTGCCGAACTCGAAGATCCTCATCCACCAGGTGTGGGGCGGCTACCAGGGGCAGGCCTCCGACATCGAGATCCACGCGAGGGAGACCATCGCCTTGAAGCGGAAGCTCGAGGAGATCATGTCGCAGCACACGGGGCAGGACACCGAAAAGGTGCGGGCCGACATGGACCGCGACTACTTCATGACCTCGGAGGAAGCGACCGAGTACGGGATCATCGACCGGGTAATCACGCACCGCTAGAGGGTTGCGACCCGAATCCAGGTAGCCGAACCAGTGCTTTCTTAGTAAAAGAGGAGATCAGTGGCCCGAGCGAGCGAGGGAAACGAGCAGCTGCTCTGCAGCTTCTGCGGCAAGAGCCAGCGGCAGGTGAAGAAGCTGATCGCCGGTCCCGGCGTCTACATCTGCGACGAGTGCATCGATCTCTGCAACGAGATCATCGACGAGGAGCTCACGACTCCCACC
>DASSVY010000127.1:0-2976 GCA_035705535.1 Gaiella sp.
CTTGCCGCGCTTCCCCTTCGTGTATGCGACGTAGTTCGTCACCGCCGCGCCTGCCGTCGGCGACGTCGAGCGGTCGGACTTCGCCGTGGTGGCGGAGGCCGCGATCGCGGCCACGAGTGCGACGAGCGCCGCCACAGCGAGCACGGCGCTACGACCAAAGCGATTCATGACTCTCCTTCCACGTGACACGTGACGTCGTCGATGGCACGGTGCGCGCGACCGGGATCGGGACCGGAACGGCGACCTCGTTCGCGTAGCCGCGAATCAACCAGATCTGAACCAATGTTGTCAACAATTTCTCAAGCAAGCTCTTCCCCGCTTGTGCGGACGGTCAGAGAGTGCCGCGGCTCGCCTTGTCGATGTCCCCGGGGATGAACTGCAGGCGCACCGCGTGCGCCACGTTGAAGAGGTGACGGCGCATGGCGGCGTCCGCGTCGCCGGGCCGGCCGGCGATCACGGCCGCCACGATCGCAGCGTGCTCCTCCACCGAGGCGGCCGACCGTCCCGGGATCAGGATCGTGCGGTACTGGTAGCGGACGGTCTGGGAATGGAGCGCGTGGATCAGCCGCCTCGCGGTGCCGTGCCCGGAAAGCTCGAGCAGCGCCGCGTGCAGGTCGGCGTTGGCGTCGGAGGCGCCGAGGAGGTCGCCGCGCTCGAGCAGGTCGCGCTGTCGTGCGAGACATCCGGCCAGATGCTCCTTCCCCGGGTCGTCGATCCGCTCCGCCGCCTGCCGGGCCGCGAGCCCCTCGAGCACGGCCCGCGCCTGCAGGATCTCGACCGCTTCCTCGTTCGACACCTTGCGGACCCGGGCGCCGCGGTGCGGCTCGCGCACGACGAGGCCGTCCTGCTCGAGCCGGATCAACGCGGTGCGCACGGCCCCGCGCGACATCCCGAACGTGGAGCTGACCTCGGCCTCGACGAGACGGGCGTCCGGAGCGATCTCGCCACTCACGATCGCGGCGCGGAGCGCGTCGTAGCTCGAGGTCGTCTGCACGCTCATCAGCGCAATCCTGCCCGAACGTTGCGAAGATCGTCAACAATCCTGCGCACGGGCCCGCCTGACCAGGACCGCGCCGGCGCTCAGCGCCCCCAGACCTCGTCCGCCACCTCGACGACGAGCGCGAGCTTCGCCCGCTGCTCGTCCTCCGTCAGCGCGTTCCCGTCGACCGTCGACGAGAAGCCGCACTGCGGCGAGAGGCAGAGCTGGTCGAGAGAGACGTGTCGGCTCGCCTCGTCGATCCGGCGCCGGAGGGCGTCCTTCGACTCGAGCGCGCCGCGCTTGGTCGTGACGAGCCCGAGCACGACCTGCTTCGGCCCGGGCGGGAGCAGGCGGAGCGGCTCGAACCCGCCCGAGCGCTCGTCGTCCCACTCCATGAAGTAGCCGTCGACGTCGAGCTCGTGGAAGAGCGCCTCGGCGACGTGCTCGTAGCCGCCCTCGGCCACCCACGAGGAACGGAAGTTCCCGCGGCACATGTGGGTCGTCACGCTCATCCCCGCCGGCCTTCCTTCGAGCGCCTCGTTGATGTGCCGGATGTACTCGACGTGCTGCGCGTCGGGGTCGCCTCCGATCGCGGCAGCGTGGTCTCGCTGCGTCGGGTCGTTCAGGTACGCGAGGCTCGTGTCGTCCAACTGGAGGTACGTGCAGCCGAGCTCGCCGAGGCGCCGGATCTCCTCGCGGTAGGCCGCCGTCAGGTCGGACCAGAACCCGTCCAGCTCCGGGTAGACGCCCTCGTCGATCGCGGCGCGGCCGCCACGCCAGTGGACCATGCTCGGCGAGGGGATCGTCAGCTTCGGCACCGCGCCGTCCGCGCAGCTTCGGAGGAACGAGAACGCGTTGCCGAAGATCGTCTCCGACACCCCGATCCGTCGGTTCACGTGCAACGCGGCCGCCGTGAACTCGATCTCGCCGTCCGCGTTGTGGAACGAGACCTGGACCGTGTCGTCGGCCGTCGAGATGCCATCCAGGCCGTAGATGAAGTCCATGTGCCACGACGTGCGGCGGAACTCGCCGTCGGTCACGGCCTGCAGCCCGACGTCCTGCTGCAGGCGGACGGCGTCGCGGATCGCGTCGTCCTCGACGGCGCGAAGGGCGTCGGCGTCGAGGCGCCCGGCCGCGGCCTCCTCGCGGGCGCGGAGCAGCTCGGGCGGCCGCAGGAGGCTGCCGACGTGATCGGCGCGGAAGGGCGGTGTCGTACGGACGGCCATGCTCTCCTCTCCTCGGGCCGCGCAGGCTATCGCAGCGGCCGAAGGCGCAGGATGCCATCCGGAGCGCGAGGAAGCCTCTTGTAGAGTCGCGCGCGAGATGGCGCAGCCCACCGCCCAGCCGACCCTCCTCGTCGTCAGCGCGCACTCGGCCGACTTCGTCTGGCGCGCCGCCGGGGCGATCGCGACGACGACGGCGAACGGCGGCACGGCGACGGTCGTCTCGTTGTCGTTCGGCGAGCGCGGCGAGTCGGGCGAGCTGTGGAAGGAGGAGGGGCAGACGGTCGGCAACGTCAAGGCGATCCGGCGCGCGGAGGCGGAGACCGCCGCCGCGCTCCTCGGCGCCGACGTCGTCTTCCTCGACCGGGGCGACTACCCGCTCGTGATGGACGGCGGCGCGGTCGACGAGCTCACGGACGTGATGCGCGACGTCGCACCCGACGTCGTCCTCGGGCACGCACGCCAGGATCCGTTCAACCCCGACCACGGCATCGCCTCCGAGGCGACGATCCGGGCGCGACAGCTCGCGAGCGGCGCGGGCGTGGCGAGCGGCTTCAGGACGATCACGCCGCCCGCGCTCCTGCTCTTCGAGCCGCATCAGCCGGAGCTCTGCGGCTTCGTCCCGACGACGTTCCTCGACATCACGCCGGTCTGGGAGCAGAAGCTCGCCGCGATGGACGCGATGGGGGCGCAGGGCTATCTGCGCCAGTACTACACCGAGCGCGCAGGGCACCGGGCGAACCACGCACGGCGGATCTCCGGCAGGTCGGAGAT
>DASSVY010000128.1:0-8406 GCA_035705535.1 Gaiella sp.
GGCCGATCACCGGGGCCGAGGTCACGCTCGCAGGCGGCGCGCACGTGACGCTGCTCGTCGAGACGCCGCAGGGCTACGCCAACCTCTGCCGGCTGCTCACGCGGGCGCACTCGGAGACCCGGTTGAAGCTGACGGAGCCGGTGCCGCCCGCGCTGCCGCTCGACGCGCTGCTCGAAGAGAACGAGGGCCTCGTCTGCCTCTCCGGCTGCGCAAGGCACGGCGTGGGCGTCCTCTACCCGAACGCCGCCGCCAGGCTCGCTGCTGCCTTCGGCCGCGACCGCTTCTTCGTCGAGCTCCAGCGCCCGTACGAGCGCGGCGACGCGCGCCGGCTCGCGCTCCTGCGCGAGCTCGCGGCCGAGCTCCGGGTGGAGACCCTCGCGACCGGCGACGCGCACGCGCACCACCCGCGGCGGCTCGCGCTCCAGGACGCGCTCGTCGCGATCCGCTGCCGCACCTCGCTCGACGGCTGCGAGCGCGAGCGGCGGGGGAACCGAGAGGCGGTGCTGCGGTCGCCGGAAGAGATGGTCGAGCGCTTCGCGCGCATCGACCGCGCGGCGGCCGAGCGCACCGCGACGCTCGCCGAGCGCCTGACCTTCGACCTCACCGAGGAGCTCGGCTACCGCTATCCCGACTTCTCCGACCGCGCCGATCCCGCGAGCCGCCAGCTGCACGCGATCTGCGACCACGCGTTCGGCGAGCGCTACGGCTCGAGCCCGGTACGAGCTGAGGCACGCCGCCGCCTCGAGAGCGAGCTCGCGTTGATCGGGAAGCTCGGCCTGGCGGGGTTCTTCCTCCTCCACCACGAGGTGCTCGAGCTCGCGCGCGAGTGCGCGCTCGAGGTGCGCGGTCGCGACTCGCCGCGGATGTTCCTGCCACCTGGGCGGGGGCGTGGCAGCTCCGTCGGCTCGATCGTCTGCTACCTCACGGGGCTCTCGCACGTCGACCCCGTCGAGAACGGCCTCTCGCTCGGCCGCTTCATCAACCACGAGCTGACGTCGGTGCCCGACATCGATCTCGACTTCCCGCGGGACATCCGCGAGAGGCTGATCGTCCGCGTCACCGAGCGCTACGGGCGCGAGCACGCGGCGCTCGTCGCGAGCTTCGCCACGTACCGCTCCCGCGGGGCGATCCGGGACGTCGGCAAGGCGCTCGGGCTGCCGCACGCCGAGCTCGAGCGGCTCGCGCGGGTGACGGACGGCTGGCACGCGGAGCGGGTCGCAGACGAGGTCGCGTCGCTCCCCGACGCGGAGCAGAAGCTCCTCTCCAAGCGGTGGCGCGCGTTCCGCTTCCTCACGGGAGAGATCGCAGGCCTGCCGCGGCACGCCTCGCAGCACCCGGGCGGGATGGTGATCTCGTCGCGGCCGCTCGTCGAGCTCGTCCCCGTGCAGCCGGCGGCGATGGCCGGTCGCCAGCTCTGCCAGTGGGACAAGGACTCGTGTGCCGACGCGGGGTTCCTGAAGATCGACCTGCTCGGCCTCGGGATGCTCTCGTGCGTCGAGGAGTGCGTCGACCGGATCGCGCGTCTGCACGGCGCGCCGGTCGACCTCTCGCGGATCCCGCTCGACGACCCCGCCGTATTCGCCGAGATCCAGGACGCCGACACGGTCGGGGTGTTCCAGATCGAGAGCCGCGCGCAGATGCAGAGCCTCCTCCGCACGCGGCCGGAGACGATCGACGACCTCACGATCCAGGTCGCGCTCGTGCGGCCGGGCCCGATCCAGGGGAAGGCGGTGCACCCGTACATCGAGCACCGACGGCGCCTCCGAGAGGACCCGTCGTTCGTCTACCCCGTGCCGCACGAGTCGTTGCGCGAGCCGCTCGCCGCGACGCTCGGCGTCGTCGTCTTCCAGGACCAGGTGCTCGACGTCGCGATCGCGCTCGCCGGGTTCACGATCGGCGAGGCCGAGGCGCTCCGGCGGGCGATGAGCCGCAAGCGGAGCCATGCGGCGCTCGAGTCACACCGCGCGCACTTCGTCGAGGGCGCGGTCGAGAAGGGCATCTCGGAGGAAGTCGCGGAAGGCGTCTACGACACGCTCGTCGGCTTCTCGGGCTTCGGGTTCCCGAAGGCGCACGCCGCGGCGTTCGGCCTGCTCGCGTACCAGTCGGCGTGGCTGCGCCACCACTACCCGGCCGAGTTCCTCTGCGGGCTCCTCAACGAGCAGCCGATGGGCTTCTACCCGCCGGCGAGCCTCGTCCGCGACGCGCAGCGGCGCGGGGTCGAGGTGCGGTCGCCCGACGTCAACCTCAGCGAGGCCCGCTGCTCGCTCGAGCCGAGCGATGGGTCGTCGCACGCCGTCCGGGTCGGGCTCGCGTACGTCTCGTCTGTCGGGAAGGACGACGCGGAGGCGCTCGAGGCGGAGCGGGTCGCGAACGGCCCCTACCGGGACGTCGGCGACCTCGCCCGTCGCGCGGCCGTCTCGCGGGGCGCGCTCGAGGCCCTCGTCCGCGGCGGCGCGTGCGACCGCTTCGGCCCGAGGCGCCGCGACATCCTCTGGGAGCTCGGCCTCGCGACCCGGCCGCGCTCGGTGGAGGGGACGAACGGCGAGGCGAAGCAGCTCCCGCTGCCGCTCGACCCGACCGCGGAGACACCGGAGCTGCCCGACCTGACGCGCTGGGAGCGGATGCTCGCGGACTACCGGGAGACCGGTCTCTCGGTGGGGACCCACCCGCTCGCGCTCCTTCGAGGGCACCTGCCGCTCGGCACGCTCTCGAGTCTCGAGCTGCACGATGCGCGGCACGGAGCGGCGGTCGCGTTCGCGGGGCTCGCGATCGCCCGTCAGCGCCCGGCGACCGCGAAGGGGATCGTGTTCATGCTCCTCGAAGACGAGCATGGCCAGGTCAACCTGATCGTCCCGAAGGACGTGTACGAGCGGCATCGCGGGATCGTCCGCGGAGAGCCGATCGTCCTCGTCCGCGGCCGCTACGAGCGGGTCGAGCGGAACCGGAACATCCTCGTCCGCGAGCTCGAGAGCCTTTCGGCGCTCGTCCGGCGGGTCGCCGAGAGCCCGGACGTCGTCACGGCGCTCCCGCGCGCCCACCACTTCGGGCACCGCTGAGCGTCAGGCGGCGACCTGCGCGAGGCGCGACGCCTGCCTGCCGATCAG
Organism: Gaiella sp.; assembly: GCA_035705535.1. Lineage (GTDB taxonomy): Bacteria > Actinomycetota > Thermoleophilia > Gaiellales > Gaiellaceae > Gaiella. The sequence continues at coordinate 3,105 of DASSVY010000128.1, forward strand.
TCGGAGCGTCCCGCCGAGCGTGACGAGATACCCGACGAAGTGCACTCCGGGGGCGGACGGGTGCTCGTCCGCCGCGTGGACGAGCGGCACGCCGGCCTCGTCGAGCACGCCGAGGTGGCCGACGAGCGGCTCGAGCCCCGTGCGGAACCCCGTCGCGGCGATCACCGCGTCGACCTCGACGAAGCGGTCGTCGGCGAGCACGGGTTTGCCCTCCTCGAAGCGGTCCGGGACCACCGTCACCGTTCCTTCCTTGACCGCCTTGACGAGGCCGACGTCGACGATCGGGATCACGCGGCGCCGAAGGAACTCGGAGTAAGGGCGGTCCGGCGCCGGCAGCCCCATCTCCGAGAGATCGCCGAACGCCGCTCGCCGCAGCCGCGCCGCGATCGTGTCGACCATGCCGACGGGCAGGCGTGCACTCGCGATTCCGAGGAGCTGGCTCGGCACGCCGAGAGTGTCGCGCCGGATCAGGCCGGGCGGTGTCTTCACCGCGAGCAGGACCTCGCGCGCGCCGGCGCGCGCGACGTCGATCGCGATCTCGGCGCCGGAGTTGCCGGCGCCGACGACCAGCACCCGCCGGCCGCGGTAGGGCTGGCCGTGCCGGTACGCCGAAGAGTGGACGAGCTCGCCGGCGAACGCCCCGGGCCACTCAGGGAGGTACGGCACGTTGCTGTAGCCCGTCGCCACGACGACGCGCGTCGCGCGGATGCTCTCTCCGGCGACGCGTACCGCCCATTCGTCACCGTCCCGGTCGACCCGCGCGACGGGAGAGCCCGTACGGACGTCGAGGTCGTTCCTGGTCGCGTAGGCGCGCAGGTAGTCGACCACGGCGTCTCGCGAGGGCCACTTCCCGGACGAGCGCGGGATGCCGTACCCGGGCAGCCCCGAGAGCCAACGCACCGTATGGAGATGGAGGCAGTCGTAGCGCGCCGCCCAGGCGGAGCCGACCTCGAGACGCTCCAGCACCGTGACGTCGGCGCCGGCCCGTCGCAGCGTCGCCGCGCTGGCGAGACCGGCCGCCCCGGCGCCGATCACGCAGATCCGGGTGGGCGCGGCCGTGCTCACGGGCGATGCGCCTCGTCCATCACCGAGAGGTAAGCACGACCTCGACGTAGTCGGTGGCGTGCGCGAACCCGAGCTTCTCGTAGGCGCGGATCGCCGCGTCGTTGTCGGCGCGGACGTTGAGCGAGATCGTGTCGATTCCGTCCCCGAGGAGCATGCGGCAGAGCCGCGCGCATGCCGCCGTCGCGAGCCCCGTCCCCCGAGCTTCGGGCAGCGTCGCGACGTTCCCGAGCGCCGCCACCCGCCACGTCGGCGACCAGACGTGCACGCCCGCGACGCAGACGAGCGCGCCCGCTCGGCGGATGCCGACGTAGCGGCCGGTCTCGAGCATGCGCGCGTGGAACCACGTGCCCGGGTACGCCTCGGCGTAGAACCGCTCCACCTCGTCGAGATCGGCGGGCCCGAGCGGGTCGACCGCCGCGGTGTCGTAGTCGTCGAGCGACTCCGGGCGAACGAGGCCGAGCTTGCGGTGCGTCACGGGCTCGGTCACCGCGACGAGCACGGGCCGGATTCCGGCGAGCAGCGACGGCGTGACGTGCGCGTAGAGCGTCGGCGGCAACCGTTCGGCTGCCGCGACCAGCAGGTCCGCCATCGCGTCCTCCGGCTCCTCTGCGAGCGCGAGCAGCACCGGCGGGTCGGGCTCGTCGTAGACGAGGGCGACCTGCGAGAGCTTGCCGTCGACGACGAGACCGAGCCAGCGTGTCTGCGGCCAGAAGAAGTCGTCGAGATCGCCGAGCGAGTATGCGTGCACCGCGGGCCTGCGTCGAAGGAACGTCGCGATCTCGTCACGCTCGCGAAGCTCGACGACGTCCATCGCGCGAGCGTAGAGAATCGGCCGATGCGCGCTGTTGTCCAGCGGGTCTCCCGCGCCGCGGTGCGCGTCGACGGCAAGACGGTCGGCAGCTGCGGCGCAGGGCTGCTCGTGCTCGTCGGTGCCACGCACGAAGACACGTCCGCAACAGCGGAGCGTCTCGCGGTGAAGATCGCGCGTCTCCGGATCTTCCCCGACGACGAGGGCCGCTTCGATCGCTCGCTGCTCGACACGGGCGGCGAGGCGCTCGTCGTGAGCCAGTTCACGCTCCTCGCCGATAGCAAGCATCAGAAGGGAACTCGACCGAGCTTCTCCGACGCGGCGAGGCCCGAGGTGGCCGAGCCGCTGATCGAGCACTTCTCCGACACCCTTCGTGACCTCGGCGTCCCGGTACAGACCGGGGTCTTTGGGGCGTACATGGAAGTCGAGCTGGTGAACGACGGCCCCGTGACGATCGTCATGGATGTGTCGCCGTGATTTCGCGCATTGGCTGACGGAGTACCTGGACGCATTGCGGCCGTCGCCTCAGCGAACGTGATCGATGTCGGCGTCATGCGTCCCGTTCCATGAACGGATGGTCGCGGTCACGCGCCCGAAACGCGGCCAGTAGCCGTTGAGCAGCATCAGGACCCTGGACCTGAGGTTGAAGATCTCCTTCGCACCCTCGCGGACCTCGGTCTGCGCATGCTCGGGCACGTCGCGAGTCGCAGTCTCGACCTCGCCCCTGCTGTACCAGGTGATCACGACCATCTGTTCTGCGAGGAACGCGCGGGCTGTCGCGATCCCCTCGTCCAACGCCGCGAGGATGGCGTCGATCCGCGCCTCCTGGTCGCTGTACTCCTCCCATGGCCCGAAGTGCGCGTGCTGGGTGTGAAAGCCGACGATGACGTCATGCTCGGGGCCTTCCCAGCGGATCCAGAGGCCGTGGTCGACCGCCGCGGACGGGCACGGTATTTCGAGAAGCACGTCGTGACCGTCGATCGTGACCTGGACGTCGTGATCGGCGAACGCCAGGTCGAGCGTCTGGGCGATGCGCTGCGCGAGCGGGCGGGCGTTCTCCGAAGTTATCTCGTCGCGCCTCTCGCTCATGCGACCCGATCATCCCCGCGGCGAGCCCTGGCAGACAAGCCCGTCGCGCCGACACGGCACCGCTCCATCGCCGCCGAGGACGCGGGCCGGTGGGGCCGTCCGTCTTGACCGGCGCAGGAACCGCCTCGTAGGACCGCGACCTAGGAGGGCGGCTCGAGCCCTGCCGCGGCAATCGCAGCGTGCGCAAGCCGCTCGTCGACCTCACCCGGCAGGCCGCTGACTCCCACGGCCCCGACACGGTCTCCGCCGACGAGGATCGCGACACCCCCGAGGAAGAACGAGAAGAACGGGTCGAAGCTCGCCAGCTCGGCCGGAGCGCCGGCGACCTTCAGGGCGAGCGCCCGTGTCGTCATCGCGTCGCTGCGCGCTGCGGTGTACGCCTTGCGGCGCGCGTTCAGCTCGGTGTCGAGCGCTGCGCCGTCCATCCGGAGCGACGCGACCACCTCGCCGTGGTCATCCACGACCACCACCGAGACCGGTCCCGGCGCGCTGTCGGACACGTGCCGGATGATCGCGAGCGCAACGTCGTGGGTGAGGTCGTTGGGGGGCACGACGAACGTCTATACCACGCGGCCCGCGTCCGCTCCGCTTCCCGAGACGGGTGCGCCGATCCACCCGGGCCAGGGGAGCGCTCCACCGCCGGCCGGACGCCCTTTCCTCCCGCCCGGGAGCGACCGGCCGCCCCCGCGGCCACGTGGGCGCGCGGGAGGGCGGCGGTCGGTGGGCTACCTCGGCGTTACGGGAGGTAGTAGTTCGGGTTCGGCAGCTTGAACGTCTTGTCGGCGTACCCGCCGATGAGGTCGCTGAACTGATCGCGAAGTTGCCGACGATGTCGTAGCCCTGCGACTCGATGTACGCGCGCGTCGCGGACTTGTAGTGGATCGTCGTGCAGGACTTCTGCGGCACCTGGCTGAGCTCCTCGGCGCACGCGTCCTTGAGGTACTGGGGATACGCCGAGATCGCCGGCTTCGTGAAGAGCCCCGGCGCCTGCGGTCCGCCCGGCGTCAGCGCGATCATCGTCGGCGTCGGATAGCCGGCGTCGATCGCGGTCGGCAGCGGCGGCGGCACATCCGTCGCGGGGGGCGTCACGGGCACGTGTGTCGACGAGCCGGTGAGGTTGTCGAGCGTTGCCGCGTACTGCCCCGTCGCGAATCTACATCGCCGAACGATTCGAGGCGACGCCACGCCGCCGTGTCGCCCCGAGCCCCTGCCGGTGCTACCCTTTGCTCACCACATTTCACCGGCTAGGCGAAATGGGCGCGGGTCGCGCCCATTCGTGTTGTAAGGGGCGAAAGCACATGGCAACCGGCACGTACGAGAGAGAGCGGGAGCTTCAAGCGGCGATCACGCCGCTCGTCGAGTCGACCCTGCCCGACGTCGAGGTGCTCGCAGTCGAGCTGCTCTCGCCTGCGCGGTTCTGTGTGTACGTCGACAGCCCCGACGGGGTCGACTTCGCGCTCTGCGAGCGCGTCACGCGCCTTCTCGACGCCTACCGCTCGGACTGGACGATCGACGTCTCGTCGCCCGGCCCCGAGCGGCCGCTTCGCCGGCCCGAGCACTTCCGGCGGGCGATCGGCGGCACCGTGAAGCTGAAGACGGCCTCCGCGAAGCGCCTCCGTGGGACGCTCTTGGCGGCCGACGACGACGCCGTCACCGTCGCGGTGAACGGCTCGACGCTCGAGGTCCCGGTCGGCGAGATCGTCCGGGGAAACCTGATCGACGAGGGACGGGAGTCATGAGCCAGGAGATCATCGAAGGCATCCGCACGATCGAGCGGGAGAAGGGCATCGAGGCCGGGACGCTCGTCGCCGCCCTCGAGGACGCGCTCCTCGCCGCCTACAAGAAGACGCCCGGCGCGGCGCGGCATGCAACCGTCGAGCTCGACGACGAGGGCGAGTTCCGCGTCTTCGCGCTCGACATCCCGTCGGATCTCGAGGCGCGCCTGCTCGAGGAGGCCCGCGAGCGCGCGATCGACGAGCTCGAGCGGATCGAGGAGGAGACCGGCGAGAAGCAGCACACGCTGATCGTCGACGACGAGCTCAACCTCGACTGGGAGCAGGTCCCCGACGATCTCGTGCATCGCACGGACGCGACTCCCGACGACTTCGGCCGGATCGCCGCCATGACGGCCAAGCAGGTCATCCAGCAGCGGATCCGCGAGGCCGAGCGCGCGATCATGTACGAGGAGTACGTCGACCGCCAGGGCGAGGTCGTGACCGGCATCGTCCAGCAGGCAGGCGACCGCAACAACGTCCTCGTCGACCTCGGCAAGGTCGAGGCGCTGCTGCCGCGCTCCGAGCAGGTCGACGGCGAGCGCTACGAGCAGGGCTCCCGGATCAA
>DASSVY010000129.1:0-4283 GCA_035705535.1 Gaiella sp.
CGTCGACCCGATAGCTGTCGAGGGAGTCCGCCACGAGGTACGGGGCGAGCTGGACCATGCGGGTGCGGGTGTACTCGTGCCGTTTCTCGTACAGGCGCACGGAGAGGCCGTCGACCGACTGCAGGAGGGCCGTCAGCAGCAGACCGACCGGCCCCGCGCCGACGACGTGGACACGGTTCGTCGCAGATGGCCTCTCGAGAACGGTGGATTCAGATGAGGAAGGCAGCATCGTGGCTCGGCGGTCGGTCCGCGAGACACACTCGCACAGCTGGCACCTGCCGGCCGCTGTAAGGGAACCGTGAACGACGCTTTACCGGCTTCGACCGCGGGTACCACCTCCCCCGTCAGGCACCCAACAGAGCCGTCATGAGAGGTGAGAAAACGATGAAGACGCATATCCGGAAACTCGTACCCGTCGTGGTCCTCGCGCTCGCCGCGGGTCTCGTCGGAGTCGTCCTCGGCGGGACCGGCACGGGGACCGCAGCGACCACGGCGAAGCCGACGAACACACGGCCGCCGACGGTCTCGGGCAAGGCGCAGGTCGGCCAGACGCTGACCGCGAACGAGGGCCAGTGGACAGGCAGCCCGACGGACTTCGACTACTCCTGGCGTCGCTGTGACGCGGACGGCGGAAGCTGCTCGTTCATCAGCGGTGCGGACTCGAAGACGTACGTCCTGAAGGACGTCGACAAGGGCAATACGCTGCGCATCCGCATCAAGGCGCAGAACGCCGACGGCAACACGCTGAGCACCTCGGTGCCGACCGCGGTCGTCACCGAGGCGACCGCACCGCCCCCGGCGAGCAACTGCGACAAGCCGGGCGGCGGCACCGTTGCGATCGGCGACGTCAAGCCCCCGAATCGCCTGCTCGTCGACCGGCAGTCGCTCGACCCGAACGTCGTCGGTGGCTCGAGCCAGCAGCTCGTCGCCCGTTTCCACGTCACGGCGTGCAACGGGAAGTCGGTGCAGGGTGCGCTGGTCTACGTGACGGCTGTCCCGTACAACCAGTTCTCGATCCCTGCCGAGACGCCCACGGGCGGCGACGGGTGGGCCGAGCTCCGGATGAACCGGCTGCGCGGCTTCCCGGCGGCGAACCGGCAGCAGCTGCTCGTGATGTTCGTGCGTGCGCGCGAGCCGGGCGGCAACGTCCTCGGCGGCGTCTCGACCCGCCGGCTGGTGTCGTTCCCGGTCAACCTGAGCCGGTAGCGCTTTTCCAAGTCTCGAGGGGCGGTGCAACGGGGAGCACTTGCCCCTCGAGGGTTCTCTTTCCGCACCCGGGGGCGTGGCGACGCAGTAGCGTTGGCGCGTGGCCCCGGCGTCGGACCCCATGGATGGAGAGACCCTCCGCGCCGGAGTGGTCGGCACCGGGTTCATCGGCGTCGTTCACGTCGACGCCCTTCGGCGCATCGGTGTCGACGTCGCAGGCGTCGTCGGCTCGAGCGCGGAGCGCGCGGCCGCGAAGGGAATCGCCCCGGCGTACCCGAGCTACGAGGCGCTGCTCGAGGACGACTCCGTCGACGTCGTGCACCTGACGACGCCGAACGACCTGCATTACGCGCAGGCGAAGCAGGCGCTGGCCGCGGGCAAGCACGTCGTCTGCGAGAAGCCGCTGGCGATGACCTCCGAGCAGTCCGAGGAGCTCGTCGCGCTCGCGGAAGACTCGGGTCTCGTGCATTGCACGAACTTCAACATCCGCTTCTACCCGATCGTCCAGGAGGCCCGCGAACGCGTGCATGCCGGCGAGGTGGGCGACGTCTGGAACGTCCACGGCTGCTACCTCCAGGACTGGCTCGCGACTCCGGAGGACTGGAACTGGCGCCTCGAGCCCGCACGAGGCGGCGACCTGCGCGCGGTCGGCGACATCGGCTCGCACTGGCTCGACCTCGCGCAGTTCGTCACCGGCTCGCGGGTCGCCGAGGTCTTCGCCGACCTCGCGACCACCATCCCGGTGCGCCGTCGGCCGGTCGGCGAGGTCGAGACGTTCTCGAGCGCGTCGGACGTCGAGCGGGTCGACGCGCCGATGACCACCGAGGACGTCGCGCACATCCTCGTCCGCTTCGAAAGCGGCGCCCGCGGCTCGTGCGTGCTCTCGCAGGTCAGCTTCGGCCGGAAGAACGCGATCCGGATGGAGGTCGACGGCTCGCGGGGCACGCTCGCGTGGGACGGCGAGCGCCACGAGGAGCTCTGGCTCGGGAGCCGCGAGCACGGCAACGAGGTCCTGCAGCGGAATCCGCAGCTCATGCATCCCGGCGCGGCTGCGCGCACCCATCTCCCCGTCGGGCATGCGGAGGGGTTCGCGGACACGTTCCGGGAGCTCTATCGCGCGGTCTACGCGGACGTCGCGCGCGGCGGGCCCTCCGCGGCGCCCGACTACCCGACCTTCCGGGACGGACACATCGAGAACGTCGTTTGCGACGCGATCGCGCGCTCGAACCGCGAAGGCACCTGGGTGCGGGTCTAGCTCGCCGTCGTTGCCTTGCCGCGATTACGAGCGGAGGATCGGGGTAGGAAGAGCCCACCCCCATCGAGGAGGACAGGATGAGCGTTGCGAAGGTGATCGAGATCACGGCCTCGTCTCCGACGAGCTTTGCCGAGGCGGCGCGCGCCGGGATCACCAAGGCGGCCGAGACGGTCCACGGGATCAGAGGCGCCTGGGTCTCGGAGCAGCAGGTCGTGGTGGAGAACGATGCGATCACCGAGTTCCGCGTCACGATGCGCATCAGCTTCGTGCTCGACTGATCTGCCCGTTGCCCCGCGCGAGGACCGTGCTACAAGGGGTGCGTGAGGGCGCAACACACGCATCACGGCCTCGACAAATCGGCCAGCAACGACGCGACCGCGCGGGCGCTCGTCGCTGCGATCCCCGATCCGATCTTCCGGATCGGCGTCGACGGCGTCTATCGCGGCTTCAAGGTCGACGCGGAGCAGGATCTCCTCACGCCTCCGGAAGAGGTGGTCGGCCGGAGCGTCCACGAGCGGCTGCCCGCCCACATCGCCGAGGGCGTCCTTGCGGCCGGCCGTCGCGCCGTCGACGAGGGCCTGCTCCAGCGTGTCGAGTACTCGCTGGAGATCCGCGGCGAGACCAGGGACTACGAGGGGCGGGTCGTCGCCTGCGGGCCTGACGAGTTTCTCCTCATCGTGCGGGACTTCACCGAGCGGACGAGGCAGGCGCAGGAGCTCGAGCGGGAGCGCGACTTCAGCTACGCCGTCGTCCGGTCGACGCCGAGCTTCCTCGCGCTCGTCGACGACGCCGGGACGATCCTCGGCGTGAACCGTGCGCTCGAGCGCGCCGCCGGGTTGCCGGAGGAGTCGTGGCTTGGGTTGCCGTTCTGGAAGGTCTTCCTCGCCGAGGAGGACGCCTCGCGCGCCCGGACCGACGTGGAGCGCATGCTCCAGGGCGACACGCCTGGCGTGGTCGAGTACGGCCACGTCTCCGTGGATGGTGAGCATCTCGTGGTGGACTGGACCGTGACGGAGGTGCCCGGCGAGGACGGCGAGCGCCGCTACCTCCTGTGCGGCCTCGACGTGACGGCCCGGAAACACGTCGAGGACGAGATCCGTCGTTCCCGTGCGCGCATCGTCTCGGCGAGCGACGCCGAGCGCAAGCGCCTCGAGCGCAACCTCCACGACGGCGCCCAGCAGCATCTGGTCAGCGTCTCCCACGCAGTCCACCTCGGCGTCCGGTTCATGCGGACGGATCCCGACCAGGCGGAACAGCATCTCGATCGTGCGCTGCTCGAGCTGAACGCGGCCCACGAGGAGCTGAGAGAGCTCGCGCGTGGCCTGCATCCCCAGATCCTCACCGTCCGCGGCCTCGCCACCGCCGTGCGGGCGCTCGCCGGCCGCGCGCCCATCCCCGTCACGGTCGTCACGACGGACGACGCCGACAGGTGGCCCGCTGCTGTCGAGAGCGCCGCGTACTACGTCGTCGCCGAGGCGATCACGAACGTCGTCAAGTACTCGGGCGCGTCGTCCGCGACCATCCGCGTGCGGAGGCGCGACGGGGCCCTGTCGGTGGAGATCTCGGACGACGGCCAAGGAGGCGCCCGGGCGAGCGAGGGCTCCGGGCTCGGCGGGCTGAAGGACCGCGTCGAAGCACTCGACGGGTCGTTCTCGGTGGAGAGCACCCCCGGCTCCGGGACGAGGGTCCGCGCCGAGTTCCCTCTCCTCTCGGAGCCACCGGACGTTCCCGCTTGACAACCGGACGGGCGACGTGATTGGATTGCCCGGTCGAACCCCGTAGCTCTTCGGAGTCGCGGGGTTCGGCGTTTTTTGTGGTCCTC
>DASSVY010000130.1:0-3237 GCA_035705535.1 Gaiella sp.
GTGCTCGCCCCCCCGCCCGAGGTCTGCCGGACGATGGGAGACAAGTACCTGGCGCACCTCTTCTTCGACGCGAACGGGATCCCGAGCCCGCGGACGTGGCTGCCCGGCGACGTGCCGGACGACGTCCGCTACCCGGTGCTCGTCAAGGTGCGCGAGGGGTTCGGCTCGCGGCACATCTACCGCGCCGACGACCCAGAGCAGCTCGCCTTCCACCTCCGCCTCACCCCCGTCGACTCGATGGTGCAGGAGCGGTGCCTCGGCGAGGAGTTCTCGATCGACGTCTTCTGCGACGTCGAGGGCCGCTGCCTCAACGCGATCCCGCGCTCGATGATCCAGTCGAAGGGCGGCGAGTCGATCAAGGGCCGCTCGCTCGCCGACCCTGAGCTCGTCGAGTACGGCGCCCGAGTCGCGGAGACGATCGGGATCGTCGGACCGGCCAACGTCCAGTGCTTCCGTGAGCCGGACGGGACGCTTCCCGTGACCGATGTGAACCCACGCTTCGGCGGGGCGTTCCCATTGCCGCTCGCCGCCGGGAGCCGCTATCCCGAGCTCGCGCTCGCACTCGCCCGCGGCGAGCGTCCGGAGCCGCGGCTCGGCGAGTTCCGGGAGGGAGTGGTGATGACGCGCTTCTTCTCCGACCTCTGCCTCGTCGAGGACGGGAACGGGGAGCTCGTCCCGTTCGCCGAGGAGCTTCCGCAGCCCGTCGCCGTCGAGCCGGGCGCGGTCGAGTAGCCGTGCGCTACCTCGTCACGGGCGCCGCGGGCTTCATCGGCTCGCACCTCGCCGAGTCGCTGCTCGCGGCAGGGCACGACGTCGTCGGCGTCGACGCCTTCACCGACTACTACGACCCCGAGCGCAAACGCGAGAACGCGCGCGACCTCGACGTGCTCGAGGCCGACCTCCTCGTCGCCGAGCTCGACGGGCTGCTCGCGGACGTCGACGGCGTGTTCCATCTCGCCGGCCAGCCGGGCGTGCGCGCGAGCTTCGGGCCCGGGTTCGAGGACTACGTCGCGCGGAACGTCCATGTCAGCGGCCGCGTGTTCGAGGCCGCGGGGCGGCACGGCGTGCGCGTGGTGCACGCGTCGTCGTCATCCGTCTACGGCGACGCCGAGAGCTATCCGACGCCCGAGAGCGCGCGTCCGCGGCCGATCTCGCCGTATGGCGTGACGAAGCTGTGCGCCGAGCATCTCGCCTATGCGCACGGCCGCGCGAGCGGGCTCGACGCCGTCGGCGTGCGCTACTTCACGGTGTACGGCCCACGGCAGCGACCCGACATGGCGTTCACGCCCCTGCTCGAGGCCCTCGCCGACGGGGGGAGCTTCCGGCTCTTCGGCGACGGGTCGGCCTCGAGGAGCTTCACGTTCGTCGGCGACGCGGTCGATGCCACGCTCGCCGCGATGGCGCGCGGTGGAGCGGGCGAGGTCTACAACGTCGGCGGGGGCGACGAGGCGACGATGGCCGACGTCATCGCCCTCGCGGAGCAGATCTCCGGGACCACACTCTCCGTCGAGCGCCACGGCGCGGCGACGGGCGACGTGCGCCGCACCCGCGCCGACGTCGCGAAGGCGGAGCACGAGCTCGACTGGCGTCCCACGACCGGCCTCGAGGACGGGCTGCGAGCCCAGTGGGCATGGGTCGCTGGTAGGGTCGCGGCCCCGTGAGCGAGCGGCGGACAGACGTCGTCGACCCCGATGCCGAGCGCGAGGTCGACCTCCGGTCGGCATGGTCGCGGATTGCGGCCCGCTGGTGGCTCCCCGTCGGCGGTCTGGTCGTCGGCGCGATCCTCGGCGTGCTCGTCTCGCTCGGCAGCTCGCAGGTCTACAAGGCCCAGACGCTGGTCTACCTCGGCCAGCCGTTCACGCCGGGTGGCGCCGGCCAGATCCAGAGCCTCGCGACGAATCCGAAGACCGTGAGCGAGACGATCCGTTCTGAGGTGGCATTGGAGAAGGCCGCCCGCGCCGCGGACATGCGTCTCGGACAGCTGCGCGGGAACGTCACGTCGAGCATCGTCACCACCGCCGGCCAGCCGAAGAACCTCTCACCGCTCGTCACGATCCAGGTGCTCGCGCCGACGCGGGCGAAGGCCTCCAAGGCGGCGGACTCGCTCGCGGCGAGTGTGATCGCGCAGGTCTCCCCATACGTCCTCGAGAAGATCCGCGAACTCGAGCAGCAGATCGCGAACAACCAGCGGCAGCTTGCGGAGGTCGACCGGCGGATCGCGATCGCGACCCAGCAGCAAAACCTCGCTCTCGCCCCGGATAGCCCCCTCTCCCTGACGGAGAAGCTCCTTGTCTCGACGAACTCAAACGCGACGATCAACAGTGCCGAGGGCCGCCGCGCCTCGATCCAGAGCGACCTGACGAGTGCGCGCCAGCTCCTCTCCCTCGCGGAGAACGTCGAACGGAGCCGTATCGTGCTGCCCGCAGTCGCGCGGAAGACGTCGGCGACCAGCCGTCGCAACGCCGCCGCCGTCGGCGGATTGATCGGCCTGCTCCTCGGCGGTCTCGCGGCGATCGTCGCCGACCCCTGGATTCAGCGCAGGAGCGCGGCCTCCGCCTAGGCAGCCTGCGCCGTGGTCGAGGGCAAGCGCGTCGCGGTCGTCGTCCCCGCCTACGAGGAAGCACTGCTCGTCGCGGAGACGATCAGCGGGATCCCGGACTTCGTCGACCTCGTCGTCGTGGTCGACGACTGCTCCGCGGACGACACCGCCGAGCAGGCTCGCGCCACCGGCGACCAGCGGCTCGAGGTGATCCGCCACGACGAGACCCGCGGCGTCGGCGCTGCGATCGCGACCGGCTACGCGCGCTGTCGCGACCTCGGGGTGGACGTGACGTGCGTGATGGCCGCGGACAACCAGATGGATCCCGACGAGCTCGCCTCGCTCGTCGGCCCCGTGGCGCGCGGCGAGGTCGAGTACGCCAAGGCGAACCGGCTCGTCAGCGGCGAGGCCTGGACTCTGATTCCCCGCTCGCGCTACCTCGGCAACGCGGTGCTGTCGCTGCTGACGAAGATCGCGTCGGGCTACTGGCACGTCGCCGACTCACAGGCCGGCTACACGGCGGTCTCGATCACGGCGCTCCGGCGGCTCGAGCTCGACCGCCTCTACTGGCGCTACGGCTTCCCGAACGACATGCTCGTCCACCTGAACGTCCAGAACGCGCGGGTGCGCGACGTGCCTTCGCGGCCGATCTACGGGGTGGGAGAGCGCTCCGGAATCCGGATCCGTCGTGTCGCGCC
>DASSVY010000131.1:0-2077 GCA_035705535.1 Gaiella sp.
CCGAGCCGCTGAACAGCACCGCACGGCTCGTCGTCGACCCGACCGTCGCGATCGCGCCGAGGCGCTCGCCCCCGCGCCGCCGTTCCTCGCGGAACCGGGAGACGACGAACAGCGAGTAGTCGATCCCGAGGGCGAGGCCCATCCCCGAGATCATGTTCACGACGTAGACGGAGAGATCGAAGGCCTGGCCGACCAACGCGGTGAGCCCGAGGGCGATCACGATCGAGACGAGGGCCACGAGCACGGGGATCAGCCCCGCGACCACGGCGCCGAAGACGAGCAGGAGCACGATCAGCGCGACGGGCAGCCCGAACCGGAGCTCGCCCTGCTCGAGATCTTCCTGCGAGAGCCGCGTGAAGTCGTGGTCGGCGGTGAACTCGCCCGTGATCGTCGTGACGAACCCGCCGCCCGAGCCTGCGTCGACTGCGTCGATCACCTGCTCGATCCCGTCGTCGCCGTCGCCGAGCATGCCGACGAGGAGGATCGTCGCGTGCCTGTTCGGCGAGACGAGTTGCCGGTCGCCGGTCGAGTAGAACGTCCGGACGGGCTGGACGACGCGCGTCGCCTCGATCGACCGGGCGAGCGACTGGACCTTCGCGCGGAACTCGGGATCGGTGACTCGCAGCAGCCGCGAATAGACGACCACGAGCTCGTTCACGTAATCGGTGCTCGGAGGGAAGTGCGCGTCGAGCAGGTCGTAGCCACGGTACGACTCGGGGTCGTTCGTCATCTTGGCGTCCGTGGTCAGGACGTCGCCGAGCGAGGTGCCGATCGCACCGACGCTGAAGACGATCGCGACCCCCCAGAGGGCGAGGGTTCGCCACGGGCGCCGGCTCGACGCCCGGGCGAGCCTTCCCGTGAGGTCGTTCACCGCGGTGCGGGAACGAGGCCTAGGACTCGAGCGCCGCGAGCAGCTCGTCGACCGGCACGAGCGTCAGCGTCTCGAACTTCACGCTCCCCCGTGCGCCGAGCTTGACCGACAGGTTCGCCATCGTCAGCTCGTCGGGCGCCTCGACGACGTTGACGAAGTCGTACTCACCGAGCGTCGCCCACTGATGAAGCACCTTCGCGCCCAGCTCCTCCACGTCCCGGTTGACCTCGCGGAGCCGCGCGGGGTTCGAGTTCAGCGTCTGCGTCCCCTTCTCGGTGAGCGACGACAGCATCAGGTAGGTCGGCACGAGCGTCTCCTCTCGATCGAGGCCGGAGGGGTGAGCCTACTTCGCCTGGCCCGTGACCCCCAACCGCAGCCTGCGCCGCTCCGCACGGCTGAGGCCGACCCGTGCCGCCTGGTCGACGTAGACGACCGCGGCGCCGAGGAACAGGAGCGGAGAGAGCGCCAGGTCGGCGAGGAAGATCGCCACGCGCACGGTCGCGTCGGCCTGGCTGGAAAGCAGGAGGCCGAGGGCCAACCGCGTCAGCGCGAACAAGATCGCGAGCGTCGCGAACGAGCCCGCGGCGTGGACGTAGTCCGCGCGGCCGAGCTCGAACGTCCGACGGAGCGCCGCGACCGGTGGGAGGCGCTCGGCCATCACGACCGGCACCGCATGGCCGGCCAGACCGAGCCAGAGGACGGCCAGAAGGGCGAACCACGAGAAGCACAGCGCGGCCGGGAGGAACGTGACCACGCCGAGCGCGACGGCGGAGAGCCACACGCGCAGCGGCGGCTTCTCCTCCTGGCGGATCGAACAGGCGCCGGCGTACGCGAGGCTGAAGAGGGGTGACGCGGCCACCAGCGCCGCGGCACGCCCGACGTGCGACAGGTCGGCGACGAGCTGGTCGACGACCGCGACCGGCATCCCGAGGACGAGCGCGCGGAAGAAGTTCCGCTGGTAGAGCTCGATCGCCTGTGCGACGACCTGCCCGACCGTTCGAGCGACGGGCGGGAGCGGTGGCGGAAGCGGGCGGCGGGTGCGTGAGCCGGTGCTCGGCACGCGCCAACGGTAGCTCCGGCTCCGCTCAGCCGGTACGGGCGGCGTCCTCCACGGCGGCGAGGAGCGCCGGCAACGCCGTGCCCAGGGCGGCGAGCGCGCCGGCGACGTCCCAGCGAGAGCGGTCCTCCTCCCCGAGCTCGTTCGAG
>DASSVY010000132.1:0-9738 GCA_035705535.1 Gaiella sp.
TCTGGCCGCGTCCCGCGCGACTCGTACACTCGAGCCGTGGCGGCGCCGTCGATCAGCGAGGCGGTCGTGCTGCGCTCGTTCCCGTTCGGCGAGGCGGACCGGGTGCTCCACCTCTACACGGCCGCCGGCGGCAGGCTCGGCGCGATCGCGAAGGGCGTCCGCCGGACGAAGAGCCGCTTCGGCGGGCGGCTCGAGCCGTTCTCGCACGTCGAGCTCTCCCTCCATCGTGGGCGCGGGGAGCTCTCCACCGTGACCGGCGCGTCGCTCGTCCGCTCGCACGACCGGATCCGCTCCGACTCGAGGAGGCTCGGGATCGGGCTGGTCGGCCTCGAGGCGATGCTGCGCCTGTTCACGGAAGAGGAGCGCAACGACCGCGCGTTCCTCGCGCTGACGCGCTTCCTCGACGCGCTCGACGACCACGACCCGCCGCGCGGTGCGCGGGCCGCGCTCGACCCGCTCGTGCTCTCGTTCCAGCTCAAGCTGCTCTGGCTGTCCGGGTTCCTGCCGCACCTCGGGAGCTGCGGCGAGTGTGGGGCGGAGGAGGGGCTCGTCGCGTTCGACCCCTCGGCGGGCGGAGCCGTCTGCGCCGGCTGCGACGGCGGCGGGATCGCGCTCTCGCCGGAGGGACTGGGCGGACTCGCGGCGTTGCTCGGCGCGCCGATCGCCGACGCGGCCTCCCTCGGGCTCGGCGACCGAGCCGCGCGTGACGCGCTCGCGGTCGTCACCTCGTCGTACGAGCACCACGGCGGATTCCGCCTCAGAACCCTGGCCTAGGTCAAAAACGCTCCAGCACGTGCTGCAGCGCGCCCTCGGCGAGCAGTTGGTCGGTCAGCTCGTTCCGGCCGGGGCGGATCTCACGCCGGACGACACCGGTGTCCTCGTCGAGCCGGTACTGGCCGACCCAGTCGAGGCGAGGCGAGTAGACGTGGATCGTCACGGCGGGCTCTCCGAGCTCGTGCCGCACGCGGTGGATGTAGCCCGGCCCGCCCCGCCGGGACGCGCCGGGGCGGAGGTGGAGCTCGGAATGGCCCTGGCCGTACAGCATGAGGTCCTCGCGGACGCTGCCCTGCGCGCAGCAGAGCCCGACCGACGAGATGTAGTGGTCGTGGAACCCCGTTCCCTGGCCCGACATCCACGAGAGCACCCAGGCGTCGATGCTCTCGTCCTCGTAGATCAGCTCGTAGCGGCGCTGAGTAGGGTCGGACCGGACGAGCGGCTTCCAGAGCTCCGGCCGGCCGACGATGTCGCGCGCAAGCTGCTCGAGCTCGTCGGGCGTGAGTATCCCGTCGCGGGGAATCAGCCCGTCGAGCGACGCCGGCACGTGATGCGGGACCGTGGCCATCTCGGAGATGAGTGCGCGAAGCGGCGCGGTTCTTACCCGGTGCGAGCCGGCGGGCTCCACGGTGCGGCGAGGCGCTCGAGGAGGTGCGTGAGCGCGCCGCCGATCGGGATGCGCTCCTGGGCGAGTGTGTCGCGGTCGCGCAGCGTGACCGTATCGTCGGAGAGCGTCTGGTCGTCGATCGTCAGGGCCCACGGCGTGCCGATCTCGTCCTGGCGGCGATAGCGCCGGCCGATCTGGCCGCCGTCGTCGTACTCGACGCTCATGTGGCGGCGCAGCTCGTCTCGGAGCGCCTGCGCCTTCTCAACCATCGCGCTGTTTTTCGTGATGAGTGGCAGCACTGCCGCGGTGACGGGCGCGAGCCGCGGGTGGAGCCGCAGGACGGTGCGCTCGCGCTCGGCAACGACCTCTTCGTCGTACGCGTCGACGATGAACGTCAGGAGCGAGCGGTTGAGGCCGAGCGACGGCTCGATCACGTGGGGGGTGAACCGCTCGCCCGTTCCTGCGTCGACCCACTCGAGCTTTGTCCCTGACGCGTTGGTGTGCTGCCTGAGGTCGAAGTCGCCGCGGTTGGCGATCCCCTCGAGCTCCGACCAGCCCATCGGGTAGCGGTACTCGATGTCGCTCGTCGCGCTCGAGTAGTGCGAGAGCTCGTCGGCGCCGTGCGCTCGCGCACGGAGGTTTTCCTCGCGGACGCCGTAGCGCATGTGCCAGGCGAGGCGCTCCGCGATCCAGTACGTGTGCCATTCCTCCGACTCGGCCGGCGGCACGAAGTACTCCAGCTCCAGCATCTCGAACTCGAGCGTGCGGAAGATGAAGTTCCCCGGCGTGATCTCGTTCCGGAACGCCTTCCCGACCTGCGCGATGCCGAACGGCGGCTTGCGGCGCGCCAGCTGGGCGACGTTCTTGAAGTTGACGAAGATGCCCTGCGCCGTCTCGGGACGGAGGTAGACGTCGAGCCCGGTCTCCTCGACGGCGCCGACGCGCGTGCGGAACATCAAGTTGAACTGGCGGGCCTCGGTGAGGTCGCAGTCCGGGGTCTCGCCGGGGTGCTTGCTGGGCTTGCGGCCGCATTGCTCCTCGGCGAGGTGGTCCTCGCGAAAGCGTTTCTTGCACGTCCGGCAGTCGACGAGCGGGTCGGTGAAGCCGGCCACGTGACCCGACGCCTCCCAGATCTTCGGGTGGAGGATGATCGACGAGTCGAGCGCGACGATGTCGTCCCGCTCGCGGACCATCGCCTCGAGCCAGCGCGCCTTCACGTTGTCCTTCAGCAGGACGCCGTAGTGCCCGTAGTCGTAGGACGAGCCGAGACCGCCGTAGATCTCCGACGACGGGAACACGAAGCCGCGCCGGCGAGCGAGCGAGACGATCTTGTCCATCGTGAGCTCGGCTGCCATGGGGCGCCAACGCTACCCGGTATCGATCGTCTAGCCTCCCGGCCGTGACGGACCCGGTCCCCGTCGAGCTCCACATCGTCTCGGACTCGACCGGAGAGACCGCCGCACGGCTCGTCCTGGCGCTCGAGGCGCAGTTCCCGGATCTCGCGTTCGAGGAGGTCAGGCACCCGCGCGTCGAGTCGGTGGAGGACCTCGCGCTCGCCGTGCAGAGGGCTCGCGGACGGCCGGCCGTGATGGTCTACACGCTGGTCGAGCAGGGGTTCCGCGAGTCGATGCGCCAGCTGTGCCGCCGCGCACGGGTGCACTACTGCGACCTGCTCGGCCATCCGATCGACTCGATCTCGCGGGTCGCCGGCGTCGCCGCACGAATGGAGCCCGGAGCGCGGGCGCCGCTCGACCAGACGTACTTCAAGCGAATCGAGGCCATGGAGTTCGCCGTTCGCTACGACGACGGGGTCGGCGGGGGGCTGGACGAGGCCGACATCGTGCTCGTCGGCGTATCGCGGACGTCGAAGACGCCGCTCTCGATCTACCTCGGGTACCTCGGCTACAAGGCGGCGAACGTCCCGATCGTGAAGGGCGTGGAGCCTCCGTCGGCGCTGTTCGAGATCGACCGCGCGAAGATCGTCGGCCTGACGATCGACCCGGAGCGGCTCGCCGACATCCGCGAGGAGCGCGTCCGCTCGATGGGCGCCCCGCGGCGGCGCTACGCCGATCTCGAGGCGGTGTTCGAGGAGCTCGAGACCGCCGCCCGCGTGCACCGGCGCCTTCGCTGCCCTGTGATCGACGTGTCGGAGCTCTCGGTCGAGGAGACCGCGATGCGGATCGTCCGCCTCGTCAGCGAGCGTGGCCGCCGCCACGACGGCGTGCCCGCGTGAACGACCGAAACGTCCGCTACGGGCGGCTCGCGCGCGGCATCGAGCGGGACCTCGGGGAGAAGGGCTGGGTTCCGGTGCGCTACTGGATCGTCTGGTGGAGCGCGCTCGGAGTCGCGATGGTCGCGTTCTACGTCGTGCTCACGCCGGTGTGGCTCGGGCTTCGCGCAGCGGCCTGGGTCGCGGAGCTCCGCGCGCGGGCACGAGGGCGCGCCCAGGGGCGCCGGTAGCGGCCGCGACGCGCTCTCGTCGCGCGCATAGGATCGGACCATGGAGTTCGTCTACGCGTTCGACGAGCAGGCGCCGGGGGGCCGCGAGCTCCTCGGCGGCAAGGGGATCGGCCTCGCGGAGATGACCGCGCTCGGCGTTCCCGTGCCCGCCGGCTTCACGGTGACGACGGACGCATGCCGCGAGGTGATGCGGTCGGGTGACGTACCCGACGACCTGTGGCGGCAGGTCGACGCGCACATCGCGCGACTCGAGGGCACCTCGGGAAAGCGTTTCGGCGATCCGCAGGATCCGCTCCTCGTCTCGGTCCGCTCCGGGGCCGCGATCTCGATGCCGGGGATGATGGACACGATTCTCAACCTCGGCCTCAACGACGTCGCGGTCGACGGCCTGGCCACGGCGACCGGGAACCCTCGGTTCGCGTTCGACTCGTACCGGCGGCTGATCCAGATGTACGGCGAGGTGGTCGACGAGATCGACGGGCACCTGTTCGAAGGGGAGCTCCAGGAGCTGAAGGAGCGTCGGGGCGCCAAGCTCGACGTCGACCTCGAGGCCGACGACCTCCGCGGTCTGATCGGGACGTTCCAGGGAATCTACGAGCGGGAGGTCGGAGCGCCGTTTCCGGCGGATCCCTCCGAGCAGCTCCGTCGCGCGGTGCGCGCCGTGTTCGACTCGTGGGACTCTCCCCGCGCGAAGGTCTACCGCCGTACCTACGACATCCCGGACGACCTCGGCACCGCGGTCAACGTCGTGCAGATGGTCTTCGGCAACAAGGGCGACTCGTCCGGCACCGGCGTCTGCTTCACGCGCGACCCCTCGACGGGCGAGCGGAAGCTGTTCGGCGAGTTCCTCGTCGACGCGCAGGGCGAGGACGTCGTCGCCGGAATCCGCACGCCCGAGCCGATCGAGGGGATGCTCGACCGCCTGCCCGAGGCGTACCGCCAGCTCGTGGAGACGCTCGACCGGCTCGAGGACCACTACCGCGAGATGCAGGACATCGAGTTCACCGTCGAAGAGGGCGAGCTCTTCCTCCTCCAGACGCGCACCGGCAAGCGGACGGCGCGGGCGGCGCTGCGGATCGCGGTCGAGATGACCGACGAGGGCCTGATCTCGCGCGAGGAGGCGGTCGCGCGGATCGACCCCGGGCAGCTCGACCAGCTGCTGCATCCGATGATCGACCCGGACGCGCAGCTCGACGTCGTCGCGACCGGCCTCAACGCCTCCCCCGGCGCCGCCTCCGGCGCGATCGTGCTCGACGCCGACCTCGCCGAGGAGCGCGGGCGGGCCGGGGAGGATGTCCTCCTCGTCCGCTGGGAGACGACGCCCGACGACATCCACGGCCTCATCCAGGCGAGCGGCGTGCTCACCGCCCACGGCGGGATGACCTCGCACGCGGCGGTCGTCGCGCGCGGCATGGGTAAGCCGTGCGTCGCCGGCTGCGAGTCGCTCGCGATCGACCTCGAAGCGCGGACGATCCGGCTGGGCGACCACGAGCTCGCCGAGGGCGATCACCTGACGATCGACGGCGGCACGGGCCGCGTGATCGTCGGCGCCGTCCCGCTCGTCCCGCCGGAGATCGACGAGCGCTTCGGCACGATCCTCGGCTGGGCGGACGAGCTCCGGCGCCTGCGCGTCAGGGCGAACGCCGACACGCCCGAGGACGCCGCCAAGGCGAGGGAGTTCGGCGCCGAGGGCATCGGCCTCTGCCGCACCGAGCACATGTTCATGGCGCCAGACCGGCTGCCGGTCGTGCAGGAGATGATCCTCGCGTCGAACGAGCAGGCGAGGCGCGCGGCGCTCGACCGGCTGCTGCCCGTCCAGCAGTCGGACTTCGAGGGCATCTTCGAGGCGATGGCGGGGCTGCCCGTCACGATCCGCCTGCTGGACCCGCCCCTCCACGAGTTCCTTCCCCCCGCGGACGAGGCCACGTCGGAGGCGATGCGCAGGCGGATCGAGCAGCTCCGCGAGGCGAACCCGATGCTCGGCACGCGCGGCTGCCGGCTCGGGCTCCAGTACCCGGAGATCTACGAGATGCAGGTGCGCGCGATCGTCCGTGCCGCCGCAGCGGTGCGGGAACGCACGGGCGAGGCCCCGCTGGTCGAGATCATGCATCCCCTCGTCGGCTTCGACGAGGAGCTCCGGCGGCTGCGCGACTTGACGGAGCGCGTCGCCGCGGAGGAGCGGGCCGGCGAGCACCTCGTGGGGACGATGATCGAGCTGCCCCGCGCCTGCGTGCGCGCCGACGAGATCGCCGAGCTCGCGGACTTCTTCTCGTTCGGGACGAACGACCTCACGCAAACCGCGCTCGGGTTCTCACGCGACGACGCGGAGGGGAAGTTCCTGACCTTCTACCTCGAGCAGGGCATCCTCGAGAAGAACCCGTTCGAGGTGCTCGACGTCGAGGGCGTCGGCGAGCTGATGCGGATCGCCGTCGAGCGCGGCAGGGGCGCGAAGCCCGGGCTCAAGCTCGGGATCTGCGGCGAGCACGGCGGCGAGCCGCGCTCGGTCGCCTTCTGCCATGGGCTCGGCCTCGACTACGTGTCGTGCTCGCCGTACCGCGTGCCGCTCGCGCGGCTCGCGGCCGCCCAGGCGTCGCTTGCGGAGACCGGCGTCACCGCGGTCGCAGTCGGCGGCTGAGCCTGCCCTCCGTAGTCGTAGTTCCCGACCCGTATCGACGCGACGAGGACGCTGGCGACGGCGATGCCGACGACGAGCGCAGGCCCGATCCAGCGCTGGCGCGTGTGGCGGAACTGGACGAGGGCGAACGTCGCAAGCACACCGCCGACGAGGCCGCCGAGATGGCCTCCGACCGAGATGTTCGGGATCGTGAGCGTCAGCGCGAGGTTGAGGACGATGAGCGCCATCGCCTGGCCCGCGAACGTCCCCGTGGCCACATACTCGAGGATGAGCAGCGAGCCCATGATCCCGAAGATCGCCCCGGACGCCCCGACCGTCACGGCGAACGGGCCTGTGAGCAGGAGCGCCCCCGCAGAGCCCGCGAGCCCGGAGACGAAGTACACGAGGAGGAACCGCCAGGTGCCGAGTGCCTGCTCGACGACCGTGCCGAGCCAGTACAGCGCGAGCATGTTGAACGCGATGTGGAGGAGCCCGGCATGCAGGAACATCGCGGTCACGAGCCGGTACCACTCGCCGTTCAGGTCGATCGCCGCGCCGATCAGCGCGCCGTCCTCGAAGACCTGCCCGCCGGGCGCGTTGAGACCGGCGCCCTGGTAGACGGTCACGAGATAGACGAGGACGTTCACCGCGACGAGCGCGACCGTCGCCGGCGCCTCGAGACCTGCCACCGTCCGGCGCGCCTGCCGCACCGTGCGCGTCTGCTGCGGTGCGCGGACGCGCGACTGCTTCACCGCGGCGTGCTCGGGGCACTTGATCCCGACGGGCGCGAAGTTCATGCACTCCTCGCAGATCGGGCGTCCGCACTCGGAGCACGAGACGAGCGTCTCGCGGTCCGGATGGCGATAACAGCGGGGAGCCGGGGCGGTGGCCACAGGGACGGCTAGCGTACCCGCGTGCGGGTTCACGTCGCGTTCACCCCCGACGAGGCCGCCGCCGCACCGACGGGCCTCGTGATCGACGTGATCCGGGCCACCTCGACCATCTGTCAGGCGCTCGACGCGGGCTACGAGCGCGTCCTCTGCGCGGCCGAGGTCGAGGACGCGCGCGCCCTCGGGAGCGACGAGGTGACGCTCGGCGGCGAGCGCCTCGGCGTGCGGATCGAGGGCTTCGATCTCGGTAATTCGCCACGGGAGTACCTCGAGCCGCGGACGTCCCTTCTGGCGCTCTCGACGACGAACGGGACCCGCGCGATCGTGACGGCCGCCGCCCGCTGTGACCGCGTGCTGATCGCATCGCTGCTCAACCTCGGCGCGGTCACGGAAGCGGCGGCGGCGCACGGCGAGGACGTGGCGGTGTTCTGCGCGGGCGTGAAGGGCGCGTTCGCGCTCGACGACGCGTACGTCGCGGGCCGCGTCGCCGAGGGGATCGGCGGCGAGCGAAGCGACGCGGCCGAGGCGGCGGTGCGCCTGGCGCGGTCGTACGACTCCGCCGACGAGGCGTTTCGCGCGTCTCGCTCGGGCCGCGACCTGATCGAGCACGGGCCGGTCCTCGAAGCGGATATCGCCTGGTGCGCGCAGGAGAGCGTGCTGGAGGTCGTCCCGCGCCTCGTCGGCATGCAGGGCGCCGCTGCGCAGCTCGAGCCGTAGTCTCCCGGTCGTGACCGAGAGCGAGGAGCTGGGGCGGGACGGGCGGCTGCGCGGCAGCGCCGCCGGCGAGCTCGTGGCGGCGGCGTACGCGGCCGAGAGCGCCCACGGCCCGCGCCTCGCGCGCGGGCTGTCGCTGGCGGATCTCGCGCACGCGGTCGTGCTCGTCGAGGGCGGCGACCTCACGGGCGAGGACGCGAAAGCCCTCCTCCGAGGGCTCCTCGAGCTCCACGCAATCCCGGGTGACGAGTTCCCCTGGGACGCGGCGCTCGGCGATGCGTTCAACGCGCGCGAGGCCGAGCTCGAGCGCCGTGTCGGACGGGCCGCTGCCGGGTGGCTGAGCGCCGGGCGTCCGCGGCGCGAGGCGTTTCGCGTCGCCCTCCGGCTGACCGTCCGCACCGGCGTGCGTGAGCTCCACGAAGCGCTCCTACTCCAGGTCGCGGCCCTCGTCCGGCATGCGGACGCGACACGCGCCGAGCTCGCGACCGACTACACGTACCTGCAGCCCGCGCAGCCGACGACGGTGGGGCACCTGCTCCTCGCGTACGCGTACCCGGCGGTCCGCGACGCCGAACGGGCGCGCGCCTCGCACGCGGCGCTCGGCAGGAGCGTCGCCGGGGCGGGTGGGAGCGCCGGCTCGCGCTGGTCGCTCGATCGCGCGCGTCTTGCGGAGCTGCTCGGCTGCGACGGGCTCGTCGAGCACGCGAAGGACGCCGCCTGGCAGGCCGACGTCTACCTCGAGGTCCTCGCGGCCATCGCGATCGCCGCGACGCACCAGAGCCAGCTCTGCCAGGACCTCGAGATCTACGCGAGCCAGGAGTTCGGCCTCGTCGAGCTGGCGGACGCCCACAGTCGCGCGAGCGCGCTCATGCCGCAGAAGAAGAACCCGTACGCGCTCGCCGCGATCCGAACGCAGGCCGGTCAGGCGGCCGGCGACGTCGCGGGTGCGCTCGCCGCGCTGCACACCGGGTCGGCCCGCACCGATCACTTCCACCTGCTCAACGGCACCGTCCCGCGGGCGCTCGACGAGGCGGTCGCGATCGCCCGCCTGACCGCGTCGGTGCTCGACGGGCTGGAGCTGCGGACCGAGCGCTTCGCCGAGATCGCACGACAGGGCTTCGTCACCGCCGCTGACGTGGCCGACGTCCTCGCGCTGACCGGGGAGGTCGACTATCGCAGCGCGCACACGATCGTCGGGCGCGCGGTGCGCGAGCTCGTCGACGAGGGCGAGCCTCCGTCGCAGCTGACGCCGCGCCGCCTGGCCGCGGCGGCCGAGGCCGCGATCGGAAGGCCGGTCGAGATCGACGAGGAGACCCTCCGGGACGCGCTCGACCCTGTTGCGTGCGCAGCCGCCCGTCGCCAGGTGGGGTCGTCGTCTGCGACCTCCAGGGAGGAGCTGCTCGACGGCCTCCGTGCGGCCCTCACCGAGCACGAACGCTTCGGTGAGGCCGCCCTCGAGCGCGAGGCCGCGGCGGAGACGGCGCTGCTCGCCCGTGCCCGCGAGCTCGCCTGAGCTTGCTCGCGAAGCGGGAATCCGCAGGAGCGGATTCCCGCCGCTTGATCCCCGCCTACGGCGGGGCACATCCCTGAAGGCGTCGCCTCTGGCGCCGCAAGCGAGAGCAGTGAGCTCGCCTGAAGCTTGCTCGCGAAGCGGGACTCCGCAGGAGCGGATTCCCGCC
>DASSVY010000133.1:0-2313 GCA_035705535.1 Gaiella sp.
GCGCACGTCGCCGACTGCGGCCGCCCGCGCGAGCCGGCGCCCGCGCTCGGCGCGATGCGTGCTCTCGTCGGGCATCGCGGCGCTGGCAAGCCACCGCGCCCACGGCCCTGCGCCGATCCGCTCGTCCAGCCCGCGAACGCGGAGCGCCGCGCCGTCGTCGAGCAGCCGCGTCGTCACGCTGCCTCCTCGGTCGCCTCGGGCGCGAGCGCGACCGCCGCGCGCAACGTGTCGAGGTCGAGCTCCGACAGCCAGTCGTCGGCGCGTCCCGAGATCACCTGGTCGGCGAGCTCTCGCTTGGCGTCGAGGAGCTGGTCGATTCGCTCCTCCACCGTCGCGGTGCACACGAGGCTCGTCACGTAGACGTGCTTGCGCTGACCGAGACGGTGCACGCGGTCGGTCGCCTGCTGCTCGACCGCCGGGTTCCACCAGCGGTCGAAGTGGAAGACGTGGTTCGCGGCCGGCAGGTTCAGCCCCCGACCCCCCGCGCGGAGCGAGACGACGAGGAGCCCGGGGCCGTTCCCCGTCTCGAACCGCCCGACGAGCTCGTCCCGCGCTCGTGCCGTCAGCCCCCCGTGGAAGAAGCCGACCTCGACCCCGAGCCGCTCCGAGAGGTGCGGCGCGAGGCGGCCGAACCCGGGGTATTGGGTGAAGACGAGCGAGCGGTCGTCCTCAGGGACCGCATGGAGGAGCTCAACGAGCCGTTCGAGCTTCCCCGACCGCCCCTCGAGTGGCCGGCCCGACGGAAGGACGAGCTCCGGGTGGTTGCACACCTGCTTGAGCTGCCCGAGCATCGCGAGCACCGCGCCCCGGCGGTCGAAGCGCCGCTCGTGCTCTTCGATCCGGGGCATCCAGCGATCGACCGTCGCGCGGTAGAGGCTCGCCTGTTCGACGGTGAGGAGGCACGACTGCTTCGCGATCGTGATCGGCGGCAGCTCCAGGTCGACCTCCGGCGCGTCCTTGGCCCGGCGGAGAAGGAACGGGCCGACGAGGCTCCGCAGCCGCTCGAGGGCGCGGGCGTCGCGGGCCGCCTCGATCGGCCGCGCGAAGGTCCGCTCGAAGGCCTGGCGCGAGCCGAGCAGCCCCGGGTTGACGAGGTCCATGATCGCCCAGAGCTCGCCGAGCGAGTTTTCGATGGGCGTCCCGGTCATCGCGAGCGCGCGTCGCCGCGGGATCCGCCGGAGCGCGCGGTGCCGCTTCGTCGCGGGGTTCTTCGCGTCCTGCGCCTCGTCGAGGATCAGCCGGTCCCAGGTGACGCGCTCGACGGTCTCGAGGTCGCGCGCCACGACGTCGTACGAGGTGATCACGACGTCGCTCTCCTCCGCTCGCGCGAGCAGCGCGGGTCCGGCGAGCCGATCGGGGCCGTGGTGGACATGGACCGCCAGGCCGGGCGCGAACCGCTCGAGCTCGCGCGCCCACTGGCGCGTGACGCTCATCGGCGCGACGACGAGCGTCGGTCCGGTTGTGACCCCGTCCTCGCGCTCGGAGACGAGCGTCGCGATTGCCTGCACGGTCTTCCCCAGGCCCATCTCGTCGGCCAGGATCCCGCCCGCGCCGAGGTCGCCGAGCAGGCGGAGCCACCCGTGGCCGCGCTCCTGGAACGGAAAGAGCTCGTGGCGCATGCCCGCCGGCGTCGGCCGCGGCCGGTAGCGGCGCTGGTCGCCGTCGACGAGCTCGGCGAGCGCGTCGTCGAGCGTGACCCGGCCGAGCTCGAGCCCCGCCTCGTCGGTCTCGACGCCCGACAACGCTCGGGCGAGATCGATGACGGAGGCGTCGCGCGCGCGCGTCTCGAGGAAGCGGAGCGCTCGCTCGACCTCGGCCGCACGGAGGGCGTGCCAGCGGCCGCGCAGACGCACGAGCGGCTCTTTCGCGGCGGCGAGCTCGGTGAGCTCCTCCTCGGTCAGCTCGACGTCTCCGATCGCGATCTTCCAATCGAAACGGGCGAGGGCGTCGCGTGAGAGCAGACCGCTCGAGCGGCCCGGGGCCGTCGCGACGAGGTTCACGCGAACGCGGCTCGGGCTCGAGACCCATTCGCGCGGAAGCAGGACGGGCACGCCGAGCTCCTCGAGTCTCGGCATCGCGTCACGCAGAAGCGTGCGCACCTGGTCGTCGTCGAGCACGGCTTCGGGGTCGTCGGCGTCGAGCCGCGGCAGCCCGGCCTCGTCGAGGACGGGTCGCATCGACGCGACGCGGCGCTCCACCGCGCCGCGTGGGTCGCCCTCGCGGAGGAACGCAAAGACCCCCTCGTCGCCGTCACGGATGAGGGTGGCGGGGAGCGCGAGCGTCGGGTCGTCCGCCGCCTCGAGCCAGAGTGCC
>DASSVY010000134.1:0-3614 GCA_035705535.1 Gaiella sp.
TGGCCGCGAGCAGCGCCGGTGTCCACCTGCGACGGAGTGCGGCGAGGACCAGCAACGCAACGGGGAGCGCGATGAACGCGGCGCGTGTGTGCGTCCAGAGGAGGCCCGCGTAGACGATCACGCCCGCGCCGACCGTCCACCGGCGCGGCCGCGCGGCGACGAGCAGGAGCAGCACGACGACGAGCGCGTACGCGGTCGCGAGCGGGCTCAGGAAGCTCGAGACGAGGCGGCGGACGGGGCTCTCCTCGTCCGTGTTCAGGATCCAGTTCTCGGGCAGGTACGAGAGGCAGCGGTAGGCGAGCCCGAGCTGCTCGCGGTACCAGTCGGGGACGCCGGAGTCGCGCCACCACTGGAGCGGCACGAGGTACACGTCGACGAGGCCGAAGACCGCGAGCCCGACCCCCACGCCGACCAGAGTCACGACGACGCGTCGCCACCAGGCGCGGTCGAGCGTGAGCAGGCGGCCGAGGATGTACGCGCCGAGCGGCAGCAGGTGATGGCGGAGTGCGTACAGCTCGCCTCTGGCGGTCGCGTCCCCGTCGAGCCACGACTGCGGCACCAGCCAGTACGCCACGACGATCGCGCCGTAGGCGAGTGCGAAACGGTCGGGCCACCCGAGGTGGGGAATCGACCCGGCGGCGGCGAGCGCGAGGACGACCGCCGCGAGGAGGAGCACGTCCTTCCAGGCGGCCACGACGTCGAGTGCCGTGTCGCGCACTCCGGCCTGCCAGAGCAGCGCCATCGCGAGGTTGTGGAGCGCGAGCCCGACGATCAGGACGAGCAGCGCGACGCGCGGAATCCTGGACGTCACGTGATCGCCACGAGCGTCAGGCCGAGATTGCGGATCTCGACAGCCCCCGGGAAGAGCGACCGGAAGTCCGAGGGACCGAGCAGGTGGTTCTCCCTCGCCCAGGACTTGCCCGCCAGGTCGTAGGCGCGACCGGCGAGCGACGCCGGGAGCCAGTGCACGAGCGGAAGCTTCGTGTGCACCTCCACCGGGAACCAGCGGTTGGGGGTCGTCAGGAAGACCCGCCCGCCGACACGGAGCGCCTCGCGGACGAAAGCCGCCTGCCGCTCGCGGCCGCCGACGTGCTCGATCACGGCATTCGAGTGGACGACGTCGAAGCTCGCGTCAGGGAACGGCAGCGCGCAGGCGTCGCCCTGGACGTAGGCGATCCCCGGGTAGCGCTCGCGGAAACGCGACCCGTCGTGGAGGCCGAGAGCGGTGAGCCGCTCCGGCCAGGGATATCGCTCCTCGAGGAAGTTGTGCGTCGTGCAGCCGCTCTGCCCACCCGACTCTCCGAGCGAGACCTCGTCGACGCCGACGTCGAGCACGGTCGTCGCCGCATCCGGGCACATCTCGTCCAGGAAGAGCGCCAGCTTCCGCCTCCGCGAACGGATCGAGATCGCGTCGGCGAGGCGCACGCGCCGGAGACTAGAGGCTCTAGGGATGGATGACGACGGGGGTGCCGAGCGGTAGCCGCGCGAGCGCCCGCAGGGTCTGCTCGGTCGCGTGCAGGCAGCCCGCGCTCGTGGGCGCGCCGAACGTCTCGCGTGCCGACGGGCGCCCGTGGATCGCGAGCCGGTCGCCGCCGCTCCAGCCGGCGGGCAGCCGCGGCTGGTTCCCCGAGAGCACCACGATGCAGCAGCCGAGCCGCCACTTGCGTCCGGAGATCTGGTCGGTCACGTGGAACCGCCCGGTCGGCGTTGGCGAGCTCGGCGCACCGATCGAGACGCGCCGCCGGAAGACGACCCTGCCGTCCTCGCGCAGCGTCAAGAGCCGCGTCGAGAGGTCGGACTCGACCGCGTACCGCACCGTGCGGAGCCGGACGGCCGCGGTGCGGGGCACCCAGCCGACGACGCCGTTCCCGAGGACGTCGCTCTCCACGGCGAACCAGTTGCCGCGCCTGCCGACGACCTGGAGCCGCCGCACGGAGCCGAACGGCGTCTTCCACCTCGCGACCTCGAGTGTCCTGCTCCCGGGAGCCCGGCGGATCGGCACCTTCGCCTTCCAGTCGACGACGAGCGTCAGGCCACGAGACGACGTCGACCGCGCAGCGTCGCCCGCCGCCGGAGCGACGAGGACGGCAAGCGCAACCGCGAGGAGCGCGGTGCGCGTGAGAGCTGTGCCCGACACCGACGGTCGCCCAGCGTACCGCCCGAGTAGTCTCCGCGCCGTGCTCGAGGACGTCGTCACGCCGGCCGGCCCGTACCGCCTCCGGCTCATGGCGCGGACGGGGACCTGGCGTGGGGCGATCCCCGGCGATCGCATCGCGACGGCACACCAACGGCCGGATGGACGCGTCGTCGTCCGCGCCCCCGACGAGGAGGCCCTCGCGACCGCCCGCTTCATGCTCGCCCTGGACGACGACACGGCCGAGTTCCACGAGCGCTTCGCACGCGATCCCTTGATCGGCCGCTCTGCACGGGCGTTCGTCGGCTACCGGCCACTCCGCCTCGCCACCGTGACGCACGCGGTCGTCCGCGCGCTCTGCGGGCAGCTCATCGAGGCGCGTCGCGCACGGGCGATCGAGCAGGCGATCGCGCGCTCCTGCGGCGACGCAGTCGTCACGCAGCCGGCCCTCCGCCGCCTCGCACCGGTCGAGCTTCGCCGGCTCGGCCTCGCCCAGCAACGCGCGACCGTCCTCGCCCGCCTGGCGGCGACGCTCGACCTCGAGCGCCTCCGCGGCCTGCCCGGTGATGCAGTCGTCGCGCGGCTCGCCCGCGTCCGCGGCATCGGCCCGTGGTCGATCGGCGTGATCTCGCTCGAGGGGCTCGGGCGCCTCGATCGCGGTCTCGTCGGCGACCTCTCGCTCGTGAAGCTCCAGGCCGCGCTCACGGGGCGATGGGTCGATGGGCACGAGACCGCTGAGCTGCTCGCGCCGTACGACGAGTGGCAGGGGCTCGCGGGCGAGATCCTCCTGCTCGGCTGGTCGCGCGGGCTCGTCACCGGCGCGTCAGCCGACCGCGCGCGCATCGCCCGACGCCGAGAGCACCGGGCGGCATAGAGTCAGGCATGGCGGTCGACGAGCGACGGATTGCGGTGCTGGGCACCGGCAGGATCGGCGAGGCGCTGATCTCGGGCCTCCTCTCGTCCGGCTGGCGTCGGCCGGAGGACATCATTGCGTCGAGCCGGCGCGCGGAGCGCGTTGCCGAGCTCGCCGAGCGGTACGGCATCGACACGACGATGGACAACGTCGAGGCCGCGGCGGGCGCGGCTCTGGTCGTCGTTTCCGTCAAGCCTCAGGACATCGAGGGCCTCCTCGGCCAGATCGGTCCGGCTATCTCGACCGAGCAGACCGTGCTCTCGATCGCGGCCGCGACGCCGACTGCGGTGATCGAGCGGCATCTCGCCGAGGGCGTCCCGGTCGTGCGGGCCATGCCGAACACGCCCTCGACGGTGCACGAGGGGATCGCGGGGCTCTGCGCCGGCGCGCACGCCGACGACGCCCACGTCACGCTCGCCGAGGAGGCGCTCGCGCACCTCGGCTCGGTGGTGCGCGTGCCTGAACGCTCGATGGACGCCGTGACGGCGGTCTCGGGCTCGGGCCCCGCCTACTTCGCGCTCCTCGCCGAAGCGATGATCGAGGCGGGCATTCTGCTCGGCCTGTCGC
>DASSVY010000135.1:0-2861 GCA_035705535.1 Gaiella sp.
TGACCGTCGCGCTCCGCTCGCCCTCGGTCATCACCGCGAGCTCGCCGAAGGTCTCGCCCGGCCCACGGATCCCCAGAGCGACCGTGTCACCGAGCGGAGTCCCGATGCGGACGTCGAAGCGGCCCTTGGCGACGAGGTGCACGGAGTCGGCCGGGTCGTAGCGGTGGAAGACCACCTCACCGCGCCGATAGGTGCTGCGGCGGGCGAGCGCGAGCACCGCCCGGACGTCCTCCGGGGGGATCCCCTCGAACAGTCGCCATTCCATCTGTCGCAAGCGTTACACGGCGAGTGGCACAACCGTGAACGACGTGCGGCGCCTTCCCTCCTAGCGTCCCACCCATGGTCGGACGGTCGAGGCGGAGCAAGGAGGCAGAGATGGACGAGAAGACCACACGCATGATCTTCGCGACGGCGGCGCTGGCAGCCGTCGCGGCGGTGCTCGCGGGCCCCGCGGGCGCCTATATCCAGGAGGGCGACGGCGTCCAGCCGGTCGCCTCGCAGTCGGACGGTTGGCAGGCGCAGTCGTCCGGCGACTTCGTGATTCCGTATCTGAGCCAGGGGCAGGGCGTCGACAAGGCGCAGTTCTCCGGCGCGGCATCGCGGAAGCTCGAGGGCCAGGCAATGTCGCAGCAGGGGCTCGACGTCGCGATCAAGACGGCGATCGCGTCGAGGGCGTACGAGGCCGGCCAGGTCGAGCACCGGACGATCCCGTACCTCAGCCAGGGAATCGGCGTCGACGCGTCGCAGTTCGGCGGCAAGGCGTCCGTGCAGCCCACGGGTGTTCACGCGGCGCTGCTGAACCGCGACGAGAGCACCCAGACGGCGCAGCTGCCGAGTGACGCCCAGACGCTCGGTCTTACGGGCGACTCGGCGCTGACCAGGGCGTCGACTCCCGAGTCGACCTCGCTCGGGCTCACCGGCGACTCGCCGCTCACTCGCGTCTCCGCACCCGAGCCCGAGGGGCTCACGGGGGACACGGCGCTGACGAGGGTTCCCGGGACGGCCCCGACGCCCACGGTGTCCGGCGGAGACGACATCGAGTGGACGTCCTTCGGAGCCGGAGCCGGGATGGTGGCGCTGATCGCGGCAGGGCTCGTGGGGATCCTGCTGACGGCCCGCAGGCGCCACACGGTCGGCCTGCCGTAGGCGCAGCCGACCTCCGGGGGGAGCGAAGACGGGGCGCCGGCGGACGCCCCGTCTTCACGTGCGCGAGAGGCTTGATGTGAAATAGACGTCCTGTGCGGGGCCGCTCCAGGCCAAGCCAGGACGGCTCGGCGTCCGCGGCGCGGCTGGTGGCCTGTGCAAGACGACGAGACGGCCTGGCGCCGCGCCTGGTGCGGCATCCGCTGCCGCGGATACTTCACCGCAAGCCTCGACGTGTTGAATGGCCCGATGGCAGGCGGCCTCGCACTCAAGCTTCGCTGGCAGGCGTCCGCGTGCGCGGAGCTCGGCTCTCGCTTCTACGGTGTGCTGCTCGGGCGCCTCGCCGACGACGCAGAGGCAGGCGGGCCGACGGCGCGGGTCCTCGCCGGCCACGAGGACGACCCGGTCGACTCCCTGGTCTCGCTCCGACTGCTCGGCGGCGTCCACCGGCGCGTGCTCCTCGGTCTCGAGCCGCTCCTCGCGGTGCACTACCCGAGCGTGGGCGGGGACGGCGACGCCGAGGCTGCGCTCGAGCCGTTCCTCGACACGCTCGACGCGAACGCGGCCGAGCTCCGCGGAGCGCTCGCCCGGCCACCGCAGACCAACGAGGTGGGCCGCGCCGCGCCGCTCGTCGGCGCGCTCTGGCACCTCCAGTCGATCGCGCAGCTGCCGGTGCGGCTGTTCGAGATCGGCGCGAGCGGCGGGCTGAACCTCCTCGCCGACCACTTTCGCTTCGAGGGCGCAGGCGCGACAGGCCCGGCCGACTCGCCGGTGGTATTCGAGGACGCATGGCTCGGCAACGTCCCAGCGACCCGCCCCCTGCTCGACGTCGTCGAGCGCCTCGGCTGCGACCGCGACCCGGTGGACGCCTCGACCGACGAGGGGGCGCTGACGCTCACCTCGTACGTCTGGCCGGATCAGGCCGAGCGTCTCGCCCGCCTTCGGGGCGCGCTCGCGCTCGTGCGCGCGAACCCCGTGACCGTGGTCGCCCGGAGCGCCGCGGAGTTCGTCGGGGACCTGACGAGAGAGGCGGGGACCTGGACCGTGCTCTGGCACTCCGTCATGTGGCAGTACCTCGAGGCGCGCGAGCAGGACGACGTCGTCGCGCATCTCGAGCGTCTGGGCGCAATCGGAGGCGACGACGCTCCGCTCGCGCGCATCAGCTTCGAGCCGCGACTCCTCGCGCACGGCGAGGACATCGGGTTCGTCGTGACCGTCTGGACCTGGCCGGGAGGAGTCGAGCGGGTTCTCGGCCGCGCGCCGGCGCACGGGCTTCCGGTCGAGTGGAGCTGACGTAGTGGACGCCTCCGCAAGTACAGGTGTGCGCCTGGCGGCCCGCAGACACGTCGCCTCCCGTCGTCCTCGGTCGCCCGATACCCGAAGGTATCGGGCTCCCTGCGTCCTAGGGCTGCTCGGTCTGCGAACCGCCAACCACGACCGAGCTTACGGACGCGTCCACTAGGGGCGCAGCACGGCGCGCTTCGGGCCGGCGAGGAAGCCGGCCGCGACGAGCATCGGCAGCACGTCGCTCTCGACCACCGGGCGTCCGTCGAAGCGCTCGACGGAGAGCCGCCGGCCGGACCGACGATGCCGCCGCGGCGTTGCGCGCGGCGACGGCTGCGCATCCCGGCTGGCCGGACTACCTCCGCCGCTGCGTCGCCGCGGGTCTCCTGCCCCCCGAGGCGGGGGCGCTGCTCGACGTGCCCGCGTAAGCGGCG
>DASSVY010000136.1:0-2116 GCA_035705535.1 Gaiella sp.
CCGCCCTCGGCGACAGCCTCGAGCTCCTCGGAGTCGACGGCGGCCACATCGTCTACTGGGACGCCTTCGAGGAGACCGCCGACGCGGTCCAGGAGTTCCTGCTTCGTCACGGTCGCGTTTCACACGCGTGAAACGCTTCGCGATACGCTGAACGCAGGGGGGAACGCGAGGGGGACCCCGGGGGCAAGGTTCTCGCGCGAGTTACAGAATGCGCGCGCCGAGGGCGCTCGCGACCAGCTCCACGGCCAGCTTCGCGGTCTGGTTCTCGCGGTCGAGGATCGGGTTCACCTCGACGACCTCGAGCGAGTCGAGCGCTCCCGACTCCGCGACCAGCTCCATCGCCAGATGCGCCTCGCGGTAAGAGAGCCCACCGCGCACCGGGGTGCCGACGCCCGGCGCGACCTCGGGGTCGAGCACGTCCATGTCGAGGCTCACGTGGACGAAGCCGTCGCCGGCGACGTGCTCGAGCGCCTCGCGCATCGCGGCCTCCACGCCCGCTCGGTCGAGGTCGCTCATGGTGAAGACCCGCGCGTCGACCTCGGCGAGCAGCGCGCGCTCCCCGGGATCGAGCGACCTCACTCCGACCAGCGCCACCCGGCGCTGCTCGACGGCCGGCAGCTCGTACTCGGGGCTCTCGAACTCCGGCCCTGCGAGGCCTAGGGCGGCGGCGAGCGGCATCCCGTGCACGTTGCCGCTGGGCGAGGTCTCGGGGCGGTTCAGGTCGCCGTGCGCGTCGAGCCAGAGCACCCCGCCGCGCCCACGCGCCCGCGCCATGCCGCCGAGCGTCCCGAGCGCCACGGAGTGGTCGCCGCCGAGCACGACCGGGAGGCATCCTCCGTCGGCGGCGCGCGCGACGAGTGAGGCGATGCGCTCGCAGGTCGCCTTGATCTCCGGCAGGTAGCGCATCCGCTCGTCGCCCTCGGCGGTCGCCTCCGGCACCGCCGTCTCGACGTCGCCCCAGTCCTCGCAGCGCCAGCCGAGCTCGGAGATCCGCTCGTCGAGCCCCGCGTAGCGAATCGCGGACGGGCCCATGTCGACACCGCGGCGGCCCGCGCCGAGGTCCAGCCCGGCACCGATCACCGCGACCGCCCGCTGCGTTTCTTGGCCGCTCACCGCGGCAAGGCTAGCGTTGTCACCGATGAATCACGGGCCTGCCGAGGAATCGAGCATTCGCGTCCTGATCGCCGACGACGACGCCGGGTTCCTCGACTCGCTGCGGGAGCTGATCGATCGCCAGCCGGAGCTGCACGTCATCGCGACGGCGGCCAACGGCCTCGAGGCGATCGAGCTGGCCGAGAAGCTCGAGCCGGACGCGGTCGTGCTCGACCTGCACATGCCCCTGCTGGACGGCGTGACCGCGGCCGCCCGCCTGCGCCGCGACCACCCGAGCATCTGCCTGATCGCGCTCACCGGCGACGACGCGCCTGCGCTCCATCGAGCAGTCCGTGAAGCGGGCGCCGACGAGGTGCTGCTCAAGGACGAGCTCGTCGGAGGCCTGCTCGACCGGCTGGGAGCGGCGCGGGAGAGAGGCTGATGGCGAGGGCCGGGATCGAACCGGCGACACCACGGTTTTCAGCCGTGTGCTCTACCAACTGAGCTACCTCGCCGCGGCCGCCTAGTCTAGCCACGCCCGGTCCGAAAGAAGGACGTCCGGGCCGGTGTTACCGCGCCGCGAACGTCCTTGTGGCGCCGGACACTAATCGCGTGGAGACTTGCGGGCAAGCAGCGCGGTGCCGCCCTCGGCCTCGAAGTCCGCAAACTCCGTGAATCCATGTGCGCCGAGCTCATGGCGAAGGCGCTCCGGCGGCACCCAGATGGGCGTCTCGGGGCCGGCGGAGAAGGACTGCACCAGGTAGCCGCCGTCGGCGGTGATGCGCTCCAGCTCGCCGAAGAACGGGATCATGTTCGCGAGCTGGACGAGCTCGAACGACCCCGCCTCGAAGGGGAGCCGCTGCGCGTCGGCCTGCTGGAAGTTCACCCGCTCTGCGAGCTCCGGCGGAGTGTCCTGCCGCGCCTGCTCGACCATGCCGTTCGCAAGATCGACGCCGACGACCTCGGCCTCCGGGAAGCGCCGAGCCGCGATGAAGGCCGCGAGTCCGGTGCCGGTTCCGAGGTC
>DASSVY010000137.1:0-2363 GCA_035705535.1 Gaiella sp.
GGCACCCTCGCGGAGGAGGTGCATGCCCTTCAGGATCCCCTCTTCGGCCCCGTCGGGAAGCGGCGGGTGCGGGTAGTTCTCGTTCATCACCGTGAGGTAGTAGAAGACGTCCTCTTGCTCGGTGAGCATCCGGCGCATGCCGTCGCGGACGATCACCGCCACCTCGTAGGCGTACGTCGGGTCGTAGGCGACGCAGTTCGGGATCACCGACGCGAGGATGTGCGAGTGGCCGTCCTCGTGCTGGAGCCCCTCGCCGTTCAGCGTCGTCCGGCCCGCGGTGCCGCCGACCAGGAATCCGCGCGCGCGGCTGTCGCCGGCCGCCCACGCGAGGTCGCCGACCCGCTGGAAGCCGAACATCGAATAGAAGACGTAGAAGGGGATCATCGCGGTGCCGTGGTTCGCGTACGAGGTTGCGGCGGCGAGCCAGGACGAGAACGCGCCCGCCTCGTTGATGCCCTCCTGGAGGATCTGGCCGTGCTGGTCCTCGCGGTAGAACATGAAGTCGCCGGCGTCCTCGGGCTCGTACAGCTGGCCCAACGACGAGTAGATCCCGAGCTGGCGGAACATGCCCTCCATCCCGAACGTGCGTGACTCGTCCGGGACGATCGGCACGACGCGCGGGCCGAGCACCTCGTCGCGGACGAGCGTGTTGAGGATGCGGACGAGCGCCATCGTCGTCGAGTTGCCGCGGTCGCCGCTTCCCTCGAGGACGTTGTCGAACGGCGGCGGCGTCGGCAGGGGCTCGGCCTCGGTGTGGCGCGCGGGGAGGCTCCCGCCGAGCTCCTTGCGCCGCTCGAGCAGGTGCTGCAGCTCCGGGCTCGACTCGGGCGGCCGGTAGAAGAAGGCGCCGGTCGCCTGCTCGTCGGTGAGCGGGATCCCGAGCCGGTCGCGGATCGCGAGCCGCGCCTCCTCGTTCATCGCCTTCTGCTGGTGCGTGATGTTGCGGCCCTCGCCGGCCTGCCCCATCCCGTAGCCCTTGATCGTCTTCGCGAGGATCACCGTCGGTTGCCCGGTGTGGCGGACGGCGGCGTGGTAGGCGGCGTGGATCTTCTTCGGGTCGTGGCCGCCACGGCGGAGCGCCCAGATCTCGTCGTCCGTCCAGTCCGCGACCATCGCCTTCGTCTCGGGGTAGCGGCCGAAGAAGTGCTCGCGCACGTACGCGCCGTCGTTCGCCTTGAACGTCTGGTACTCGCCGTCGACGCACTCCTCCATCAGCTTGCGGAGGACGCCCTCGTCGTCCGCGGCGAGTAGCGTGTCCCAGTTCTCGCCCCAGATCACCTTGATCACGTTCCAGCCCGCGCCGCGGAAGTTCGTCTCGAGCTCCTGGATGATCTTCCCGTTCCCGCGTACCGGGCCGTCGAGTCGCTGCAGGTTGCAGTTGATGACGAAGACGAGGTTGTCGAGGTGCTCGCGGCCCGCGAGCGAGATCGCGCCCATCGACTCGGGCTCGTCCATCTCGCCGTCGCCCATGAACGCCCAGACCTTGCGGTCGGCCTGCTCGACGATCCCGCGCGCGGCGAGGTACTTCATGAAGCGCGCCTGGTAGATCGCCATCAGCGGCCCGAGCCCCATCGACACGGTCGGGAACTGCCAGAACGTCGGCATCAGCCAGGGGTGCGGGTACGACGAGAGCCCGCCGCCGCCGACCTCCTGCCGGAAGCGGCGCAGCTCGTCCTCGGACAGCCGTCCCTCGAGGAACGCGCGTGCGTAGAACCCCGGCGAGGAGTGGCCCTGGAGGTAGACGAGGTCGCCGAGGTGGTCCTCGGAGCGGGCGCGCCAGAAGTGGTCGAAGCCCACCTCGTACAGCGTCTCCGCGGACTGGTAGCTCGCGATGTGGCCGCCGAGCTCGGTCGACTCCGCGTTCGCCTGCAGCACGAGCGCGATCGCGTTCCAGCGCACGAGGGCGGTTGCGGCGGCCTCGAGCTCCGGGTCGCCGGGCATCTCGGGCTCGTCCTCGGTCGGGATGGAGTTGACGTACGGCGTCGAGACGCCGGCGCTCACAGGGACGTGGAGGTCCTGGGCGCGGTCGACGGCGCGATCGAGGAGGTACGCCATGCGGAGGCGGCCGTCGACGTCGACGACCGCGTCGACGGAGTCGAGCCACTCCTGGGTCTCGACGGGATCGGTGTCCGGGGCATGTGTGCTCATGCCCCTAGTGTTCCAGCAGCGGCGTGGCCGCGGCCCGGCGAAGGGACTACACGGCCCCGGCGTACGTGTCGCGCAGGAAATCGAGGCGCGCGTCGCGCTCCGCGAACGCGATCAGGTCCGGCGGTTCCGGAAAATCCCACGTCATTGTGCTGAGCCGCAGCGGGCGGCCGCGTTCGAGCGTGGCGGTGAGACCGTTTCCGTAGAAGACAGTCAAT
>DASSVY010000138.1:0-8547 GCA_035705535.1 Gaiella sp.
CGCGACGATGTACGGCTGGGAGATCGTCTGCGCCTCCCCGATCGGGAGCGCCGCATCGTCGTAGGCGTGCCCCGCGAGCTTCGGAGGCACGAACGCCTCGCGTGGCACGCGCTCCATCGCCTCCAGGACGCGCTCGTCCTCGATCCCGCGGCGCCGGAGCTGACGGGCGACCATCCGGCTGCGCGCGCGCTCGGTGCCGTTCATGCCGCGCGTCGCAGCGCATACGGCGGCGCCTCGACCCCGAAGTGGTCGAGGACGAGCGGAGCGACGTCGACGATGCTCGACGGCATCGGTCCGCCAAGACCGGCCGCGAGGACGGGCACGAGCGAGTCTCCCTCGTCGAGCGAGCCGTGCGAGCCGCCGCCCAGGTGGTGGTTGCCGCCCAGGTCGGCGAACTCCCAGCCCGACTCGGCCGAGACGATCACGTCACCGGCGTTCGGGCAGCGGAGCGCCGTGAGCACGCGCGCGATGCCGTCCGGATGGTCGAGGATCGCCGGGTCGCCGTCGAGCTCGACTCCGCCGTCGGTCTCGCGTAGCGCAAGCTCGGCGCCGTCGCGGCGCGCCACCGCCCTCCCGCCCTCCCGGAAGAGCACGACGCCGGCCGACGGCTCTCCGTCGAGCCGCTCCGCCAGCCGCCGGGGACTCGCCGCGCCGTCGCCCGTCCGGTAGACGTGCGCCGCGCGGTTCGACGCGGCCACGAGCGTGTCCGGCTCGTGCCCGAACGCGTCGCCGATCCGTGCGACGTCGCGTACCGCCGTCTGCCCGTGGTCGGACAGCACGATCACCGCGTACCGCTCGAGGAACGCATCGAGCCCACCGGCCGCCGCGACGAGGCCGCCCACGGCATCGTCCGAGCGACGCAAGACGACGTCCGCTGCATCCGGCCCTTCCGCGTGCGACGCGTAGTCGTAGTCCGAGAGGTAGAAGAGGAGGAAGTCGAAGCCGTCGCGTGTCACGAGCCAGCGACCGACCGCGGCGGCATACGCGTCGACGGAGCCGCCCGCGCGGTTGCGGAAGGACAGCGGCGCGCCCGTCTTCTCGGCGCGGAAGAGGTTGTAGAAGTAGAACTGCTCGGGCCCGCGCACCGGTCCGAGGAACGGCACCGAAGGGCGGTGGAGCGTTCGCCCGCGATAGGCCGTGAAGTTGACCGCCGCGGTCTCGAAACCGGCATCTGCGAGCGCCTCGAACACCGTCACCGCCCTCGAGCTCAGATGCTCGGCGTTCATCCCGACGAGCGTGTCCCGGAGCGTCCGCCCCAGCCCGGCCGCGCGCGCGGCCCCGAAGGACGAGCCGTATTCGACGAGCCGCCGCTCCTCCCGGTGCCACCACACGAGATGCGGGATCTCGTGTACGTCGGCGTGCGCTCCGGTCGCGATCGACGACAGACAGACGGGTGTGAGCGACGGAAAGGTCGTGGTCGCGCGGCCGAGGGTGCCTCGCTCGGCGAGCGCGGTGAGCGTCGGCAGCGACCGACGCTCGAGCGACGCTTCGAGCATCTGCGGCGTGAGCCCGTCGATCACGACGAGGACGAGCTTCGTCCCCGGGGGCACGGTCACTTCGCGAGCGACCGCAGTCCGGCGTGCCGCGCCGGCTCCTGGCGCACCCTGCGCACCGCGGCGACGGGGACGAGCACCGCGAGCACGTACCCCACGAACGGGATCAGGGCGACCATCGCGACGAGAATCGCGGCGAGCACGAAGAGGAACGCGGTACCCCCCGGGGTTCCGCCGCGGCGCAGCGTCCCCCGGGCGATGATCGAGGCCGAGACTGCGCCGATCAGCGCGCCGGCGAAGGCGCCGGGCAGCCCGATCCAGCCGCGGACGAGCAGCCCTGCGAGGAGCCCGACGAGGAGCCCGCCGAGCAGTGACGCGACGAGCCCGAATCGCCACGCGGCGAGGATGCCCGCGAGCAGGAGGCCGGCCGCGAGCCCCAGCCCGAGCGTGAAACCGATGTCGATGGCGTCGTCCACGGGCGGGATTGTACGGGGCAGCCGC
This sequence comes from Gaiella sp., assembly GCA_035705535.1. Classification (GTDB taxonomy): domain Bacteria; phylum Actinomycetota; class Thermoleophilia; order Gaiellales; family Gaiellaceae; genus Gaiella. The sequence continues at coordinate 1,995 of DASSVY010000138.1, forward strand.
CGCCGCCCCGTCCCCCGCATCCGCCGTCTACGCGGAGGCCGCGGGGCCGGACTGCAGCCGGTCGATCACGTCGAGGCAGAACGCGGCAGCGCGCACGCCGTCGACGACCCGGTGGTCGAAGCTCACGGACACGTTGCCGACCGGGCGGACGACGATCTCCGCGTCGCGCACCACGGGCCGCTCGGCGATCCGGTGGAGCCCGAGGATCGCGACCTCGGGGTGGTTCACGAGCGGCGTCACGAACAGTCCGCCGAGCTTCCCGGCGCTCGTCACGGTGAAGGTGGAGTCGCGGAGCTCGTCGGCGGACAGTGTCCCCGAGCGTGCACCGTCGGCGAGGCGTCTCACCTCGGCGTCTATCTCGTCGACCGAGCGGCGCTCGCAGCCGCGGACGACGGGGACGATGAGCCCGTCGTCCGTCTGCACCGCGATTCCGACGTCGACGCGATCGAAGAGGACGATCTCGTCCCCGACGAGGCGGGCGTTCAGCTCCGGGTAGACGGCGAGCGACGCGGCCGACGCGTGGATCGACAGCGCCACGAGGAGCGAGAGGTCGACGTCGCCGAAGTCGCACTCCTCGACGAACGTGACGGCGGGGACCTCGCGATGAGCGCGCGTCACCTGCTCGACGATCGCACGGCGCACGCCGCGCACGGGGACGCGCTGGGCGACGCCCTCGCCCGCTGCGGCGGCACGGACGTCCCCCTCGACGATGCGACCTCCGGGACCCGTCCCGGTGACGTCCGTCAGCGCGACGCCGAGCTCCTTGGCGATGCGGCGCACCGCGGGCGTGGCGCGCACGGCCTCGGACGGATCCGGAGGCACGACCGACACGAGCGGCCCGTCGACCTCCGTCTCCGGCCCGGCGGAGTCCGGCGTCTCGACGGCGCGGAGCAGCTGCTCCCCCTCCTCGCCGATCACGACGAGCACCGCACCGACCGGCGCGACGTCGCCCTCGCCGACCAGCACCTTGAGCACCGTGCCGCCCCGCGGCGAGGGGATCTCGACGGTCGTCTTGTCCGTCTGCACCTCGACGAGCGGCTGGTCCTCGCGTACCTCGTCGCCCTCCGCGACGAGCCACCGCGCGATCTCGGCCTCGGTGAGGCCCTCGCCGAGATCGGGCAGCCGGAACTCGTACGCCACGCGCGGAGGGTAACCCGCCGGAGGCCTGGCGCCCTAGGGCCTGTCCGGAAAGTGAACCAGGGCGTCTGGCAGGCGCCAGGCGGCCACTCTCCGGCCGGGCCCTAGAAGCCGAGGACGCGGCGTGCCGCGTCGACCACGCGCTCGACCGACGGCATGTACCAGTCCTCGAGCTGCCAGTACGGGTACGGCACGTCGTAGCCGGTGACCCGCAGGACCGGCCCGTGGAGATCGAGGATCGAGCGCTCGGCGAGGAGCGCCGCGACCTCGGAGGCGAAGCCACACGTCCGAGGCGCCTCCTGCACGACGACGCAGCGGCCCGTTCGGGCGACCGACGCGAGGAGCGTCTCCTCGTCGAGTGGCTTGAGCGTGCGCAGGTCGAGCACCTCGACGGACGCCTCGCCGGAGAGCGCCTCCGCCGCCCGCTCGCAGACGGCGACCATCGCACCCCACGCGACCAGCGTGAGGTCGCTCCCCTCCCTCGCGACGCGGGCACGGCCGAGCTCGACGACGTGCTCTCCCTCCGGCACGGAGCCCCGTGCGGTCCGGTACACGAGCTTCGGCTCGAGGACGACGACGGGGTCGGGGTCGCGGATCGCGGCGGCGAGGAGGCCCTTCGCATCCGCCGGCGTCGCCGGCACCGCGAGCTTCACGCCCGGTGCGTGCACGTAGTACGACTCGGGCGAGTCGTCGTGGAGCTCCGGCGCCCGCACCCCGCCGCCGTACGGCATGCGGATCACGAGCGGGAAGCCCATCGCGCCTCCCGTCCGCCAGCGGTAGCGCCCCACGTGGGTGATGAGCTGGTCGAGGCAGGGGTACGAGAACGCGTCGTACTGCATCTCGACGACCGGCCGCCACCCGGCCATGCAGAGCCCCACGGCGGCGCCGAGGATCCCCGCCTCGGCGAGGGGCGTGTCCACGCACCTGTCGGGCCCGAAGCGGTCCCGCAGCCCGGCGGTCGCGCGGAAGACACCACCGAGCCGGCCGACGTCCTCGCCGATCACCATCACGGTGTCGTCCCGCGCGAGCTCGACGTGAAGGGCGTCGTTGACCGCCTCGACGAGCATCAACTCCCGCATGCCCACCGCCGTCGCGCTCACCGCCCGTGCACCCGCATGAGGTCCTCGAGGTCGCGCGCGAGCGACGCCGGCGGGTCTGCGTAGGCGTGTGCGAAGACGAGCTCGGGGTCGGCCGGCGGCTCGGCCTCGGCCGCCTCGATCCCGGCGCGCATGATCGCGAGCGCCTCCTCGCGGACGGCGGCCGCGCGATCGTCGTCGAGAACGCCGAGGCGGCGCAGGTACTCCTCGAACGCTGGGACGCAGTCGCGCTCACGGTCGGCCGCGACTCGCTCTGGATCGATGTAGAGGCTCGGGTCGTCGGCGGTGGCGTGCGGCGCGGAGCGGTACGTGACAGCCTCCACGAACGTCGGTCCGTCCCCGGCACGGGCGCGCGCGACGCCTTCGCGCACGGCCTCGTAGACGGCGAGCACGTCGTGGCCGTCGACCCGCAGGGCCGGCATCCCGTAGCCGATCGCCTTGTCGGAGAGCCGCGCTGCCGCGGTCTGCGCCTCGAGCGGCGTCGAGATCGCCCACTGGTTGTTGTTGCACACGAGCACGAGCGGCGCCTTGACCACCGCGGCGATGTTCGCCCCCTCGTGGAAGGCGCCCTCCGACGTCGCGCCGTCGCCGAAGAGCACCGCGGCGGCTGCGTCCGTCCCCTTGAGCCGGAGCCCCCAGGCAAGCCCCGCGGCGTGGGGTATCTGCGAGGCGATCGGTACGCAGATCGAGGCGACGTTGACGTCCTCGGGGTTCCACCAGCCGGACGGGTGGCCACGCCACCACTGCAGCACGGTCGCGGCGGGAAGCCCGCGCAGCAGGCCGATCGCCGAGTCGCGGTAGCTCGGAAAGATCCAGTCGCGCACCTCGAGGGCGTGCACGACGCCCGCCTGGATCGCCTCGTGCCCGCGGAAGATCGCGTACGTGCCGATGCGGCCCTGGCTGTGGTACACGACCGAACGCTCGTCGTAGGTGCGCAAAAGGACGAGCGAGCGGTGGATCGCGAGCAGCGCTTCGGCGTCGAGCCCCTCGACCCGGAGGTCGGGCGCGCCGTCGACGCCGATCACGCGGCTCAGGCCCTGCTCGACCACGGATGGGCTCTGCACCTCTGAAGTGAAACAGCGTTGCTCTTTTCCTGTCAAGCGAGATCTCGAAGTCCCGTCCGATCCTGCGAGACTGCTCCGACCATGGCCCCGCCGACGACATTCGAGATCGAGCCGATCCGCGCGACGCGGACGTTCGAGGCCGCGATCGAGCATCTCACCGAGGCGGTCGAGCGGGCCGGTCTCCGCACCGGCGACCGGCTTCCGAACGAGAGCGAGCTCGCCGTGCAGCTCGGGATCTCGAAACCCACGCTCAGGCAGGCGCTCCGCGTGCTCGAGCTCTCCGGCCTGGTGGACGTGCGGCGCGGGAAGACCGGTGGGATCTTCGTGGCCACCGATCTCGTGCCTGCGGTCGCCCTCTTCTCGGCGGTCAAGCTGGAGGAGCGCTCGGCGGTCGACGTCCTTCGCGCTCGCCGCGTGCTCGAGCGGGCGGTCGCCCACGAGGCGAGCCGGCGCGCCACCGCCACCGACTTCGCCGCGATCGAACGGACGATCGAGCTTCTCGAACGGCATCTCGGAGAGCGGCCGAGCGTGATGCGGGCCGACGCGATGTTCCACCGCGCGCTCGTCCGTTCGTGCCGGAACGAGACGATCCGGGCGGCGATGCAGGGGGTCGCTCGCGGGCTTTCGCCGATCCGCGACTCGTACTCCGGAGGCGTCGCCACAGATCGGCAGACGCTCGACGTCCACCGCCGCCAGCTCGAGGCGATGCGCCGCCGCGACGAGGATGCGCTCGAGGCGATCCTCGACGAGCACTTTCGGATGCTCGAGACGCAGTTCGCAAAGGGGATCGGGCGGCGGTGGTCGGATCTCTTCGGCGCCCGCCGCATCGACTCGCGGTAGTCAGCCGTCGGCAGGGACGAGCGCGGTCACCGCGGCCGGCTCGGACTCGAACACCGCCTCGTCGACGTCGCCGAGATCCTCGCCGTCCGCCTGGAGGGGGAGCGGCCGATGGCACCGGACGACGATGCGGTCGCGGTCGTGCAGGACCAGCAGGCCTTGGCCGGGCCGCGCCCCACGCAGCGCCGCGAGCGCCAGACGCGGCAGGTCGACGACGCGAACGTTCGAGGGGGCGACGAGGTCGAGCCCGCCGTCGAAGGAAGCGCCCGGCGCGACGGGCAGCCCGAGCGGCCCGACGTACGTGTACGGGCGGCAGTTCGCCACGACGACGAAGGCCGCCGGGCCCTCGCCCTCCACCTCCAACGCGTCCGGGAAGCGCCCACGGTGCTCGGCGAGCAGTCCCAGCACCTCGTTGGTGAACGCGAGATCGCCCGGCCGGCGGCCGTCGGCCCTGCGGCCGCGGTTGTCGATCCGGCGGACGAGCTCCGCGTCGAGGCCGATCCCGGCGTTGAACGTGAAGCGCCGGCCGTTGACGCGACCGAGGCCGATCGCCCTTGTCGTCCCTGACGCAGCGAGCCGCGCTGCGGCGACGGGGTCTCGGCCGAGCCCAAGCGCACGCGGCAGCACACTCGTCCCGCCGCCGGGCAGGAAGCCGAGCGGGATCGTGCCGGTGACCCCGTTCACGACCTCGTTGTAGGTGCCGTCGCCGGAGAGGACGTAGATCGCGTCGGCCGTCGACTCGTGCTGCTCGGCCATGGCGGTCGCATCGCCCGGCTCCCCGGTCTCGAGGACCTCGACGTCCGCGGCCAGCGCGTTCCGGACGCGCTCGACGACCTTGTCCGAGACACCGCTCGCCTTGGGGTTGACGATCAGGATCGCGCCCATGCGCGTCAGACGGGCGGCGTGGCATAGCCGCGCACGCCGTCGACGAAGATCGCGAAGAACCGGTCTGCCAGTGCCCGGGTGTCGGCGCCCGGCCGGATCCAGGTGTACGCCCAGTTCGCCGCCGACAGGACGAGCAGCACGGCGGCCTCGACGTCCAGGTCGGCGCGCAGGGCGCCCCGCTCCGCCGCCTCGCGGCAGAGGTCGCGCCAGCGCTCCTCGTAGCGCCGGCGCTCGGCGCGGAACGCGGCGCCCTCGGGCTCCTCGAGAAACCGCCATTCACGGGTGAAGACGGTGGCGGCGTCGACCTGCGCGGCGACGACCGCGAGGTGGGCTCGCAGCGCGAGCCGGATCCGCTCGAGCGGTGCCTCGTCCTCCGGCACCCCGTCGAGCGCCGCGTGGAACGTCGCCGCGCCGTCCCGGGCGACCGCGACGAGGAGCTCCTGCTTCGACTCGGTGAGCGAGTACAGCGAGCCTTTCTGGACGCCCATCGCCTCCGCGAGGTCGGCCATCGACGTGCCGTGGTAGCCCCGCTCCGCGAAGAGGCGCGTGGCGGCGGCGACGAGCTCGTCGCGCCTCGTGGCCATCAGCCGATGCTACCGATCGTTCGGTAGCATCGAGGTATGGACGAGCGCACGGAGGCCTTCCTCGCCCACGTCCAGGCCGGCGGCCTCGTGGAGACGGGCGACTGGATGCCCGACGAGTACCGCGCGCGCCTGACGAAGTTCGTCGAGATGCACGCGAACTCGGAGTTGATGGGCGTTCTGCCCGAGCGCGACTGGATCCTCCGCGCGCCGACGCTCCAGCGGAAGCTCGCGCTCACCGCGAAGATCCAGGACGAGGTCGGCCACGCGCAGCTCCTCTACCGCGTCGTCGAGGACCTCGGCAAGCCGCGGGACGCATGCCTCGACGACCTGATCGCCGGGCGCTCGAAGTTCCACAACGTCTTCCACTACCCGACCCGCACCTGGGGCGACGTGGGGGTGATCGCCTGGCTCGTCGACGCGGCGGCGATCATCTCGCAGAAGGCCCTCCTCAAGTGCTCGTACGCGCCCTACGGGCGAATCATGCGCAAGATCTGCTGGGAGGAGTCGTTCCACATCCTCCACGGACGCGACGTGGTCCTCACGCTCGTCACCGGGACCGACGCACAGCGGGAGCTCGTGCAGGAGGCGCTCGATCGCTGGTGGGAGCCGCTCCAGATGTTCCACGGCAACCCGATCCCCGCCGACCGGGACCCGATGGTCCACTGGCGGATCAAGAGCCAGGCGAACGAGGACGCTCGGCAGCAGTTCCTCGAGGGGTACGTGCCGCAGGTCTGGGAGCTCGGGCTGACACTGCCCGACCCGAAGCTGCGCCGTACGGACGAGGGAGTCTGGGATTACACCGAGCCCGACTGGGACAAGCTCATGGCGGTCGTCTCGGGGCACGGCCCTGCCTCCGCCGAGCGCCTTGCGTTCCGCGGGCTCTCCCGCGCCGAGGTCGACTGGGTTTCGCGCACGGTGCTCGCCGAGGCGGCCTGAGCGCCGATGATCT